>NZ_LKHP01000003.1 GCF_001440545.1 Caloramator mitchellensis | reverse complement strand
TTTTCCTCTAAGCATTTGAATAACCGCCTGCAAATCATCCTTATTTTTACCTGAAACTCTGACTATATCATCCATAATTTGAGCTTGAACTTTAATTTTAGAATTCTTAATATCAGCTACGATGTCCTTTGCCTTCTCCTTTGATATTCCATCCTTTATTTTAACAGTTTGTCTTACTGTTCCACCAGTTGCAGTTTCAACCTTTCCTTCATCTAAAAACTTAGGTGAAACACCTCTTTTAACCATCTTACCCTTTAGTATTTCCATAATACTGCTAAGTTTAAACTCATCCTGTGCATGTATCTTAATTTCTTCTTTATTGAACTCTATTTCTGCAATTGCTCCCTTGAAATCATATCTTTGTGATATCTCTTTTATAGCCTGATTAACTGCGTTATCTATTTCCTGTAAATCTGGTTTTGATACAACGTCAAATGAATTTGTTCCTGCCATAGTAACCTCCCAAAATAGTATAATATATTTCTACACTTTAGAATAGCACAAAGCAAATGCTTAATCAATCATGTATCTAATTGTTTTCATTAACTCCTGCTAAATCCTTTATAACCTCTCCAGCAATTATTAAACCTACAACCGAAGGCACAAAGGATATACTTCCTGGAATTTGCCTTCTGTCGGTGCATTTTCTTGTAGCTCCTGGAGGACAAACACATCCAACCTTGCATGAAACTACTTCATCAAGCTTTGGTTTCATAGGTTGTTCCTTTGAATAGACAACCTTTAAACTTTTAATGCCCCTCTTCCTAAGCTCTGTCCTCATAACCTTTGCAAGCGGACATACACTTGTTTTATAAATATCTGCAACCTCAAACTTAGTCGGGTCTAATTTGTTCCCTGCACCCATGCTGCTTATTATTGGTATGCCCATTTCATTGCACTTTACTACTAAATCAAGTTTTGAAGAAACAGTATCTATTGCATCAACTACATAATCAATTTTACTGCTCAATATCTCATCTATATTATTCTTGCTGACAAACTCCTTAAGCGCAACGACTTCGGCTCTTGGATTTATCTCTTTAACCCTTTGTGCCATAACTTCAACCTTTGATTTTCCGACAGTTTTAGTTGTTGCATGAAGCTGCCTGTTTATATTAGTTATACAAATGTCATCATCGTCTACCAATATAAATTTACCTACACCGCTGCGCGCAAGAGCTTCAACTGTAAATGATCCTACTCCGCCTATCCCAAATACTGCAACAGTGCTTCCTTTTAATTTATCTACTCCTTCTTTACCAAGCAATAGCTCAGTTCTTGAAAACGGTCCTAACATAATTTCCTCCCTCACATACAAAAACCCACCGTCCCGCTGGATGGTGTGATTGAACCTGCTCTCAGCAGGTGGGTATCCTCCCTCATGCTTCTTGTTTCCTGCTTATTGCAGGCCTACATTCCACACAAGGAGACCGGACTCCCATGTAAAAGGTGTTGGCTCAATTACATATCCATCCTGGCGCACACGGCAGGCTATATATTTAATTTTAATATATCACCATTTGTCGAAAATATCAATAGCTTTTATTAAGGTAATTTGTAACATCATTCCCTTTCAATAATTTCTATACCAAGTTCATCTAATTGCTTTTCATCAACAGTCGATGGTGCATTCGTCATCGGGCATGCAGCATTCTGATTCTTTGGGAATGCTATAACATCCTTAATATTATCTGTTCCCGTTAGGAACATTACAAGTCTATCAAATCCAAAAGCTAATCCACCATGAGGAGGTGGTCCAAATTTAAATGCCTCCATAAGGAATCCAAATCTCTCATAAGCTCTTTCCATAGTAAATCCAAGAACCTTGAACATTCTTTCCTGTAGCTTTGTATCGTGTATTCTAATGCTTCCTCCGCCTATTTCCTCTCCATTTAGAACCATATCATATGCCTTTGCTCTAACCTTATCTGGTTGTGTTTCTAAAAGGTCAACATCTTCATCCATAGGGCTTGTAAATGGATGGTGCATTGCAACATATCTTCCTTCTTCCTCATCGTATTCTAATAGAGGGAATTCAGTAACCCATAGGAATTTATAATCCTTATTGTCTGGTCCTATTAAATTTAGTTTTCTACCAAGTTCCAATCTTAATGCACCTAATGATGCAAAAACTGTTTTAGGTTTATCTGCAACTATTAATAGAAGGTCGCCAACTTCTGCACTCATGGCATCCTTAATAGCATTTAATTCATCTTCTGAAAGGAATTTAGCAATTGGAGATTTTATCTCCCCTTCTTTTAGAGCTATCCATGCAAGTCCCTTTGCACCATAGGTTTTTACGAGTTCTTCTAATTTGTCAATCTCTTTTCTTGAGAATTCGGCACATCCCTTTGCATTAATTCCCCTTACTGTTCCGCCATTTGCTATAGTATCCTTAAACACCTTAAAATTGCTGTCCTTTACTGCTCCGCTTACGTCCATAAGTTCAAGTCCAAATCTTATATCAGGTTTGTCTGAGCCATACTTTTCCATTGCCTCTTTAAATGTAATTCTCTTAAATGGTCTTTCAACATCAACATTCAATACTTCCTTAAAAAGTCTTTGTATCAATCTTTCATTTAATTCAATAACATCATCCATATCAACAAAGGACATTTCAATATCTATTTGAGTAAATTCAGGCTGTCTGTTTGCTCTCAAATCCTCATCCCTAAAGCATCTTACGATTTGGAAGTATCTATCAAATCCTGAAACCATCAAAAGCTGCTTAAAAATCTGTGGCGACTGTGGCAATGCATAAAATTTTCCCGGGAAATTTCTGCTCGGAACAAGGTAATCTCTTGCACCTTCTGGTGTGCTCTTGGTAAGCATCGGAGTTTCAATTTCCAAAAACCCATTTTCATCCATGAAATCTCTTACCACTTTTGCAGCCTTATGTCTTATCATTATATTTCTTTGTATATCAGGTCTTCTTAAATCAAGATATCTATACTTTAATCTAATCGCCTCTGCAGCATCCAGGTTTTCTTTAATATATATAGGTGGTGTTTCTGATTCTGAAAGAATCTTTAATTCTTTTCCCTTAACTTCTATATATCCGGTAGGGATATTAGGATTTGGTGATTCTCTTAATACAACCTCACCTACTACAGCTATTACATATTCGCTTCTAATAGCCTCAGCCTTTTTAAATGCCTCACTGTTTATCTCCTCACCAAACACAACCTGAACAATTCCTGTTCTATCTCTCAAATCTGCGAAAATAAGACCTCCAAGGTCACGTCTTTTTTGAACCCAACCCATAAGAACAACTTCTTTTCCTACAAACTCCTGATTGAGTTCTCCGCACATATTAGTTCTTTTTAAGCCTCTTAATGCTTCTGCCATAATACCCCTCCTAAATTCTTTCCCTTAAAATATTTTCAATGTCGGATAAAATTATTTCTTCTTCTTTTCCCGTTTCCATTTCCTTTAGTTTAGCCTTGTTGTTATCGATCTCATCGTCTCCAAGGACAATTACAAACCTTGCACCTATTTTGTTGGCATACTTCATCTGTGCCTTTAGAGATTTATCCATCAAATCTTTTTCAGCTGATATCCCACTATTTCTCAACTTAAATACAATTCTTGTAGCTTCATCCTTTGCTCTATCTCCTATCGTTGCGATATAGAGCGTCGTTCCTTGAGGTTTTGGAATATCAATTCCCTTTGATTCAAGGGTCATAATGAGCCTTTCGAGACCAAGACCAAAACCCACTGCAGGCATATCAGGTCCGCCTATTTCTGCGATAAGATTATTATATCTTCCACCACCGCATATAGTTAAGTTTTCCTTTACACTGCTTGTTATTATTTCAAAAACTGTCTGGGTATAATAATCAAGTCCCCTAACTATATAAGGGTCTACTTCGTATGGTATATTTAGTATTTCTAATTCGTGTTTTAATTTTTCAAAATGATTCTTGCAGTTGTCGCATACATAATCAGTAATCATTGGAGCATCCTTAACTATCCTTTGGCAGCTCTTTTCCTTACAATCAAGTATCCTTAATGGATTTCTTTCATATCTGTCTTTGCATACCTCACAAAGTTCCTCATAATTATCCTTAAGATAATTTTTCAGAGCTTCATTGTATGTCTTTCTGCATTCAGGACATCCTATGTTGTTAATATTAACCTTTAAATTTTCAAGACCAAGCCTTCCTAAAAAAGTCATAGCGAGCGAAATAACCTCTGCATCAGCAGAAGGTGAAGGAGAACCGAACATTTCAATTCCAAATTGGTGGTGTTCCCTTAGCCTTCCTGCCTGAACATTTTCATATCTAAAAACTGGTGTTATGTAATAAAGCTTTGTAGGCTGAGTATCAAATTGAAGGCCATGTTCTATAAACGCTCTAACAGCAGGTGCTGTTCCCTCTGGTTTTAATGTAATACTTCTTCCTGCCTTATCGTTAAAAGTATACATTTCCTTTTGAACAATATCAGTAGTTTCTCCAACTCCCCTTAATATAAGCTCCGTATGTTCAAAGGTTGGCGTTCTAACTTCTGAATATCCAAATTCAGAACATATTCTTCTTACAGCATCTTCAACATAATGCCATTTATACGACTCCTTTGGCAAAACATCCTTGGTTCCCTTTGGCGCTTGTGTTAACATAGCAATCCTCCTTTTCAATTTATAAAATCTTAATCTTAAGTGCCTGGCACCAAAAATAAAAAACGCCCCTTATGCAAGGGACGGATAATTTCCGCGGTGCCACCCTAATTGGCTATACCCACTCAAGTCTTTAACGCAGATAACGTTTTACCCTACTTAATTCAGGCAAAGGCTCCAAGGTGTCCTTCACTTCCCTTAACCGTAGAGATGTTCCCAATCGCGCCATCTCCTCCCTGGACGGTGTTTGAAAGCTACTCCTCCTCTTCACAGCCTATTTCGATATTATTTTGCTTAATATTATATAGGTATTAGATAGATATGTCAACAATTTCAAATTTGTTTAAATTAAATTTGACAGTAATGAGTTAGCTTTTCAAGCTCGATTATTTTATCTTTAACCTGCTCATCTATCCTCTTAATATATTCCCGGACATCCTTTAAATTTGCAACTCTTTCGATTCTATTTTCATTCTGGTAAACGACCTTTGTGATGGCATCTGCCCCGAGTGCTATAATCGTTTTATTCTCCGCTATCATTTGTATGTTATAAATGCATTCTTTTCCGTCAAAGCTATATCCTATATTTTCAAGAGGGCTTACCATACTCTTCTGCCTATACATATAATAGGGCTTCATTCCCATTTTTCTAACCCTTTTAGCTGCGATATCATACATCCGACTTGCTAAATCTCTATCTCCCCTGAACATCTTTTCATTTAAAACAGATGCCCTTTTTATAGCCATCGTATGAATAGTTACGCTGTCGGGCATTAATGCTTCAATTTCATCCATAGTTCGTGTGATTGAATTTTCATCTTCTCCAGGAAGTCCTATTATTATATCCATATTAATATTATCAAATCCCAATTCCCTTGCAAGTATAAATTTTTCTTTTATATCATCAATTGAATGTCTTCTTCCTATCAATTTTAGTGTTTCTTCATTCATAGTTTGAGGGTTGATGCTAATTCTTGAACATGAGTAATTTTTTAACACCTTCAATTTTTCTGCATCAATAGAATCAGGTCTTCCAGCTTCAACCGTAAACTCCCTTAGTTTATTTAAATCAATATATTTAGAAACTTCTCCAATTAGTTTATCAAGCTGAGTATGATTTAGAGAGGTTGGTGTCCCTCCCCCCACATAAAAAGTATCAAACGAATATCCATTCTCATTCAAATATTTAAGCACATTATTAACTTCATAGAGTAGAGCTTCTAAATATTCTTCTACAACCTTTTCATTTCCCCTGTAAGGGTTTGATGTAAAAGAACAATACGCACATCTTGTTGGACAAAATGGAATCCCTATATATAGCCCTATGCTTTTTAATTCTTTATCTAAAAATTTTGATTCATTCTTTGCAACTTCTAAAGTTAAATTTGCTTTTTCTAAAGACAACATGTAATCATCCTGAAGATGTTCTATTATTTCCTCTTCTGAACTTTCATTCTTAATCGCCTCGTGGACTATTTTAGTTGGCCTTATTCCAACTAATATTCCCCAAGGCATCTTTAGTCCTGTATAATCCTCTAAAATCTTCAATAGGCTCTTTTTAATGGCGTTTTTAATATTTTTTTTATTAATTTCTGTTAAACTAACCTTTTCAATTTTTCCATCAAGATTTGCCTCAGCGTATCCATTTTCTAAATCAAGAACGCTTTCCAACTGGGCATCTTCTTGGCAAAACTCAATTTGATTTTTCTCAAAAAATAAAGATACAATTTGAAAAACCTCGTATCTATAGTCGTGCCCTGTTAATTTAATTTTCACGCTATCTCTCCTTAAAAATCTTGCCTTTCTCTGTCCCTTATAATCTTCAATTCCTTTTCGCTTATATTTAATTCCCTTGCTATTTCGCTATCCCTGAGTCCACTGTTTAATAGGTCCAAATATGTGTCGTAATCAATGTCTCTAAGAGGGTGTTCATAATCAAATGACCTTCTTGCATAATTTTTTTTAGGTTTCATAACAATTCCCCCTTTTGATTTTACACATATTATTCCCAATAAAATAATATTAATTCAAAAAGGGATTATATTTTCTTTCATTTCCAACAGTTGTAGCTTCACCATGCCCTGGGAATACCTTTACATCATCATTTAAAATTAGTATTTTATTCTTAATGGAATTAATCAACTCCTCAAATGAACCCTTTGGAAAATCTGTTCTTCCTATAGAGCCGCTAAATAGTGTATCCCCCGTAAATAGCATATTGTTTATTTTAAATGTTAGTCCTCCTGGAGTATGTCCTGGAGTTTCAATTACTTCAATTGTGATATTCCCAATGTTTATCGTATCTTTGTCTTCTACAAAAGCATCTACTTCAAAGGGTTTTATGTTCCTAAATATAGGAACGATCTCAGCATTACCACCATGGACTAAATATTCATCCTTACTGCTCATAAAAACTTTAGCTCCCGTTTCTGATTTTATCTTTGAAACGCCAGCTATATGGTCCCCATGTCCGTGTGTCAATAATATATATTTAATATCCAACCCAAGTTCCCTGCACCTATTGATCACCTTATCAGGGGTTCCACCTGGGTCAATTATCGCACATTCCTTTTTATCTTCATCAGCAATCAAATAGCAGTTAGCATGAAAATATCCTAACACAAATACTTCAACAAGCATCAAATCACCTACTAAAAATTCTTTTTGCTGTCTATAAGAAGTGTAACAGGTCCATCGTTTACAAGTTCAACATCCATGTATGCAGCAAACTTTCCTGTTTGAACATCTCCTATATATTTCTTACACTCTTCAACAAATTCAAGATACATTTTTTCAGCATATTCCGGCCTTGCTGCCATCATAAAATTAGGTCTTCTGCCCTTTCTGCAGTCACCGTAAAGTGTGAACTGAGAAACAACAAGCAATGCTCCTTTAACATCCACAAGGGATAAATTCATTTTTTCATCTTCATCTTCGAATATCCTTAAATTGCATATTTTTTCTGCAAGATACTTAATATCCTCTTGATTATCAGCGTCTTCAACACCTAATAGAATTAAAAGCCCCTTATCAATCTTTCCAGTCAGTTCTCCATCGGCAACAACTGAAGCCCTCTTCACTCTTTGCACAACTGCTCTCATTTTACCACCCCTAGCTTAAATTTCTATAAACGTCTGTAACTCCCGTTATCCTTCTTAATTCTCTCATAATCTTTTCTATCTGGTCAACGTTGTTGACCTCAAGCGTTAAATTGATTAAAGCAACATTGTTTTTGGTTGTTCTTGCATTAATCGCCTTAACCGGCAGTTTTGAGTTTGTCAATATGGTAGATACATCCGCAATTAGACCATATCTATCCGTAGCCTCAATTGATATTTCAGCAAGGAAATTTGTAGTATGCTCACCTGTCCAGCTTGCTTCAACAACCCTTTCCGGTTCATTTTCAGCAAGATGTTGAAAATTAGTGCAATCCTTTCTATGAATAGAAATTCCTCTACCCTTGGTTATAAAACCAATTATCTCATCGCCTGGAATAGGATTGCAGCATTTTGAAAATCTAACAAAAAGGTCCTTTTCACCTTCAACTACAATTCCAGGCTTTTTATTTTCATACTTCTTAGGCTTTCTCTCAACTTTTTCTTCTATTACTACTTCCTTTTGCGGCTCATTCTTTCTTATCTCTTCCTTTATTCTGCTAATAACCTGATTAGACGTTAAAGCACCATTTCCAATGGATGAATATAAATCATCCAAATTTGAAAAATTAAATTTCTTTAATACGACTTCGATATATTCAGACTTCATCACTTCGCTGAAATTAAGCCCCTGTCTTTTAATTTCCCTCTCTATGCTCTCCTTGCCCTTTTCGATGTTTTCCTCTTTAAATGTTCTTTTAAAGAATTGTCTAATCTTGTTCTTTGCCTGGGAACTCTTAGCTATATTTAACCAGTCCCTGCTCGGTCCCTTTGAATTTGCATTTGTTATTATCTCGACTATATCCCCAGTTTTTAATTTATAATCAAGTGGAACCATCTTTCCGTTAACTTTGGCTCCAATGCATTTATTTCCTACATCCGTATGAATCCTATAAGCAAAATCAATTGGAGTTGAATCAACAGGCAAGTCGATAACATTGCCCTTGGGAGTAAACACGAATACCTCATCTGAAAACAGGTCAATCTTGACCGTCTCCATAAACTCCTTAGCATCCTTGGTCTCCTTCTGATATTCAAGTATCTGCCTTAACCACTTAAGTTTATCATCCATATCGAGTTCTTTGTCATCGATTCCCTCTTTGTATTTCCAGTGGGCAGCTATACCATATTCAGCTGTTCTATGCATGTCCCATGTTCTTATTTGTATTTCAAAGGGCTGTCCATTTGGACCGATAACAGTAGAGTGAAGCGATTGATACATATTAGGCTTTGGCATGGCTATATAATCCTTAAACCTTCCTGGAATAGGTTTCCATAAGGTATGGACAATTCCAAGGGCAGCATAGCAATCCCTTATACTATCAACAATAACCCTCACGGCTAAAAGGTCAAAAATCTGGTCAAATGTCTTGTTTTTATAATACATCTTTCTGTAGATGCTGTAAAAATGTTTTGGTCTTCCATCTATATCCGCTTTAATTCCCGACTGCTCTAGTTTTTCATTTAATATGCGCTTTATCTCATTTATCTCATTTTCTCTTTCATTTCTCTTTTTCTGAACCTTTGATACTAATTCATAATATTCCTCTGGGTGCAAATACCTAAGACACAAATCTTCAAGCTCCCACTTCACCTTGGATATACCAAGCCTATGGGCAAGAGGGGCGTATATATCAAGAGTCTCCTGTGCCTTTGATTTTTGCTTTTCAGGAGGTAAATATTTTAGCGTTCTCATATTGTGAAGTCTATCGGCAAGCTTTATCAGTATTACTCTTATATCCTTTGACATTGCAATAAGAACTTTTCTAATATTTTCTGCCTGCTGCTCTTCCTTTGTCTTGTATTCAATCATTCCAAGTTTAGTTACTCCATCAACAAGGTCTGCGATGCTTTCGTTGAAATCGTTTTTTACATCGTCATAACTTAGTTGCGTATCTTCAACCACATCGTGCAAGAGGGCAGCACAAATAGTATCAGTATCCAGCCCCATATCGATAAGAATCAACGCAACCTCAACAGGATGCAATATATATGGGTCCCCTGATTCCCTAAATTGTCCTTCGTGTGCCTTTTCGGCAATTGAATATGCTTTTTTAATAAGCTCTATATTAACCTCAAGATTGTTCTCATTTATCCTATCCAAAATCCTTTGAAGCATACTAGCCCTCTTCCCTCGTAAAATTTATGGCTGGTATAAACCAGCCATGTTTTTAATATATTATATATTAATTATCACCAATTTGCAAATTTTTTCGACAATTAGAACTCATACTGAACAAGAGATTCTACATCGTATCCTTCAAGTTTTTCTCTTCCGTTTAATCCTGTAAGCTCTACTACAAATACCATGCTTGCAACAACTCCTCCAAGCTGTTCTACAAGCTTTGCAACAGCTGAGATTGTTCCACCGGTAGCTAATAAATCATCAACAATTAGAACTCTTTGGCCTGGTTTTATTGCATCCTTATGAATTTCAAGAGCATCGTTGCCATATTCAAGCGAATACTCGAACTTCAAAGTATCTGCAGGAAGTTTACCTGGCTTTCTAACTGGCACAAAACCAACTCCAAGCGAATATGCTGCAGGTGCTCCTAAAACAAAACCTCTTGCTTCAGGACCTACAACAATATCAACTTCCTTTTCCTTTACAATTTCAACAATTTTATCTATAACGTATCTGAAATCATCTCCATCTTTTAATAAAGTAGTTATGTCCTTAAAGCTAATTCCCTTCTTAGGAAAGTCTTCTATTACTCTTATTTTTTCTCTTAAATCCATATTAATTCCTCCCTGATTTTATTTTCTAAATTGTTTATAATCATTTCAAAATTTAAAGCTAAATTATCTTTTATATCGCAGCAATCCTTCTTTTTGCCTGTAAACTTGATGTAATAATTATTGTCTTTATTTATAACGTCAATACACCCAGCTTTTCTTAATGCATTTAACAACCTTGAAAAAATAAATCCATTAGAATCATACTTTTTTGCTAAATCATTAACAGTTCCAACAAAATCATTATACATCAAACCTTCAACAAATTTAATAAGTAATTTTTCGTCAAAAGTAGTTAAATTTTTCAACATAGACAATCGCTCTAATTTATCACTTGAAACAAAATGTATTACATCGCAATTTGAATTGTTTAAAAGAGCATAATCCTCAGCTTTTAAAAGAAAATCATAAATCAATAATTTATTTCCATTAAAGTTTTCATAATTAAATTTTGGAAAGAGGATAATTCCAAAGTCGCTTTGGCTTTCAAATAAATTTAAATCTTTTATATCAAGTAAAAAATCAAGCTCATCTAATGAATTCCTATCACCTATTAAAATATGCCCCTTATTAAAGTATGCAAATTCCTTTAAAATTTCAATATCTTTTTTCACAAAATTAATATTATTACATTCAATATTACTAATATTAATATTCGATAGATAGTTTTTCAAATGCTTAAAGTAATCTGTTTTTAAATCATTTGTTAACTTAAACGCAGTGGGTTTTATATCTTTAATAATCAGTTGCAGACTCCTGTTGCTATTCCATTCATTTATATTCATATTAAAGAGCAAATCAACAGCTTCCCAAGGCTTATTTATCATATCGTATTTATTATTAAAATCTATACAGTCAAATTTTTGTCCATCTTTTTCAATCACAAATTTTATAAACCTATCATTTCCAATCAATCTTTTTGATACTACTTCCGCATCTTTTAAAACAAATAAAGGCTGTGGATTTCCCATTCCAAAAGGTTCTAGTAAATTAACTGTTTCTGCTGTTTGAATATTTAAATCATTCACATCAACTTCCAAATCAGCATCTATACAATCAACAAAATAGGAACTATCAATTTTTTTTGCAAGTGCATTTAGTCTCTTTCTAAATTCATCCAATTTTTCGTATTCAATAGTCATCCCAGCAGCAAGTTCATGCCCTCCAAACTTAACAAGCAAGTCTGAACAATCAAGTAGGTTCTCAAACATGTTAAAACCTTCTATGCTTCTTGCTGACCCTCTGCATCTTGAGCCTTCCTTACAAAAAAGTACTGTAGGTCTGTGGAACCTTTCCACTATCCTCGATGCAACTATCCCTACAACTCCAATATGCCAGTTAGGAGATGCTAAAACGATTACTCTATCTTCCTGCAAATTAACTTCTTTTGCTATTTTGTCAATGCATTCATTCAAAATGCCAAGTTCAATATCCTGCCTTTTTTTGTTTTCCTGGTCAAGATATTTTGCAATCTGCATCGCTTTGTTTTCATCTGAAGTTATAAATAATTCAACAGCAATCTTTGCATCAGACAACCTTCCTGCAGCATTCAGCCTTGGCGCTATTTGAAAAGCTACATTGTAGGCAGAAATTTTTTCCTTTATACCAGCTACCTGCATTAAAGCTTTAAGTCCCACTTTTTCAGTAGACATAAGTTTTTCTAAGCCATATTTAACAATAATTCTATTTTCGTCGGACAAATCTACAACATCAGCAATAGTCCCAATTGAAACTAAATCTAATAGTTCTTCATACCCTTGAATTCTATATTTGCTGTAAAGTGCTTGGACTAATTTAAATGCAACTCCACATCCAGATAAGCCCTTATATGGATAACTGCAATCATGCCTTTTGGGATTTATCGCAATTGTGTCAGGTATAATGTTTTTACACTCATGATGGTCGGTTATTATTATATCAAGTCCTAAACTTTTTGCATATTCTACTTCTTCTATAGCTGATATGCCGCAGTCAACAGTTATTATCAAATCCACCGCAAGGGAATGTATGTGGTCTATTGCTTCCTTATTAATCCCATATCCTTCGTTCAATCTATCTGGAATATAAAAATTGATATCCACCCCAAGCCTCTTAAAAGCTCTGTAAAGAATTGCAGAGCTTGTAATGCCATCTACATCGTAGTCCCCGTAAATATAAATCTTTTGTCTTTTTATAATAGCTTCGTCAATTCTCTCAATAGCTCTGTCCATATCCTTTAATAGATATGGGTCATAAAGATTTTTTAAGTCAGGATGCAAAAAATTGTCTGCCTGTTCTTTGTTTACAATACCCCTTGATAAAAGAAGTTTGCTAACCAAATCGCTTTGATGAACTTTTGCATTATCGGCAATATTTTTTAATTTCCATCTTTTCATAAAGGTTTCTCCTTGACAGACAAAATTACTAAAATTAAAGCAAACAAAGATATTATATACAAAGAATTTAAATTATGCAATAAAAAAAGGAGTTAGCAGCCGCTAACTCCTATGCTACCTTTTGCCCTGCCTTCTTTTCAAACAATACCCAAAGTGGGGTTGCTATAAAAATTGACGAATATGCACCGCTAACAATACCTATTATAAGTGGAAGAGCAAATTCCTTGATAGCTGGAACCCCTAACAAGTATATTGCTGTTATTGTAAACAATGTAGTCATAACAGTATTGATTGACCTTGCTAAAGTTTGTGTAATACTTGCATCAGCTAAAGTTTCAAAGTCGTGATATTTTCCAGCCTTTTTGTTTTCTCTTATTCTGTCAAAAACAACTATTGTATCGTTTATTGAATATCCAAGTATAGTAAGCATAGCTGCAATAAAGCTGCTGTTTACAGGAATTTGTAATACTGCATAAACAGTCAATGTTATCAAAAGGTCGTGAATTAAAGCTACAATCGCAGCAAGTCCTGACCACAATTCAAATCTTATTGTAACGTATGCTAATATACCTATTGTTGCAAGAAGTGTTGCGATGATTGCACTTTTCCTTAGTTCTTGACCTATTGTAGGTCCAATTGTATCGATTGAACGAAGAGCATCATCTTTTAAATTATACTTTGCCTTTACGTCAGCAAAAATTTGATTTACCTGTTCTGTAGTTATCTTGTTACTTCTTATTGTAACTTCTTGCCCTTCTATCTCTCTTACGTCAATCTGTGTATCATACTTTTCAAGCGATTTTCTCAATTCTTCAACGTTAAACTCTTGTCCAATTTTAATTGTAATAACAGTTCCACCCTTAAAATCTATACCAAGGTTTAATCCTTTAAATGCAAGCGCTCCTAAACCAATTAAAATTATGATCAACGAAATTGAAAACCACAATTTTCTTTTTTCAATTATCTTATACATTCTTTCCATCGTATCCCCTCCCCTTATGCTCCGTAGAATTTGCTATTTGTTATCCAACCAGCATTAACAAATGATTTTAATAGGAATCTTGTAACTGTTATTGCTGTGAACATACTTGCTAGAACACCTATATTTAGGGTGAGGGCAAAACCTTTAACTGAACCAGTTCCTACAAAATATAGAACAAAACCTGCAATCAGTGTAGTTATATTTGAGTCAAATATTGATGTAAACGCCCTCTTAAAGCCTGCATCTATAGCAGTTCTTAGAGATTTTCCAAGCTTCAATTCTTCCTTTATTCTTTCAAAAATAAGAACATTAGCATCAACTGCCATACCTACTGAAAGTAAAAGACCAGCAATACCTGGCAATGTCAAAGTTGCCTTTAATACAAGCGTAAATATTAAAGCTGTTATCATCATATAAACTGTTAATGCAAGGTTAGCAATAAATCCTGGAATTTTATAGTAAACAAGCATAAATAACATAACTAATAATATACCAATTGCTGCTGCCTTTAAGCTTGTTGGAATAGCTTCGGCACCAAGCGCAGGTCCTATAGCTCTTATTGTTGCTGGATTTAACTTTACAGGAAGAGCACCTGACTTTATAATTCCAGCTAGCCTTTTTGCTTCCTCAACATTCTTGCTTCCAGTTATTATAGCTTCACCATTCGGAATAACATCCTGAACAGATGGAGCTGAAACAAGTTCATCATCCATATATATTGCAATTTGTTTTCCTAAATATTTTTGTGTTGCTTCAGCAAACTTTTTAGCTCCCTCTGCGTTTAATTTAAGCTGAACAACTGGAGCGTTTGTTTGTTGATTAACACCTACTGTAGCATCTGCAACGTCCTTACCAGTAACTATTTCATCGTTGTTAGGTCCTACAAATCTTAGCCTTCCTGTTTTACCAATCTGTTCAAGTGCAGCCTTAGGGTCATATATTCCTGGTATTTCCACTCTTATTCTATTGCTGCCTGTTATAGCAACTATTGGCTCGCTAACGCCTAATGAGTTGACTCTGAGTTCAATCAAGTCTCTTGTTCTTTCAATAGTATCCTTGCTTACATTTTTATCTACAATTTCCTCTTCAACGTAAACTCCGCCCTTTAAATCAAGTCCAAGTTTTACGACCTTGCTTAATGATTTAATTTGATAATTCCCAATTGTTACGCCATTTACCAGAATAAATGCGGCGATAATAATTATGAGCATGCTCAATGTAAAATTAATTCGTCCTCTTGTTTTCATATTAATCCCCCTTTGTATTACAAGTCTATTTTTAGGACAAATGCTACTAAAACAAACTACTTTAAGTAATTCTCCATAACTTCAAAAAATCCTGCTAAAAATTAATTTTTTTCTGCATCTAATACCTTCACAGCGATTGCACATTCAATTCTCTTTTTCATCATTTCGCAGCCAACCTCGTATGGAATATGAATATCCCTATTGAAGGCATGATTATTTGCCTGGCAACCTCCGCTGCAGTAAAATTTTGCCCAACATTCTGAACATATAGGTTTATTATAAATGTGTGCATTTTTAAACTCATCCATCAATTTATCGTTTAATTTCCCATCTTCTATATTTCCAAGTTTAAATTCTTCCTTTCCAACAAACTGATGACATGGATAAATATCCCCCTCAGGAGTTACAGCGACATATTCATAACCTGCACCACAACCTGACACTCTTTTGTAAACACATGGTCCACCGTTTATATCGATGTTGAAATGGTAGAACTTAAACTCTTTGCCTTCCTGCTTTCTTTTTACAATCTCAAGAGCAATCTTTTCGTATTGTTCAAAAATTTCAGGCAAATCTTCTTTTCTTAGCGAAAGATTGCTTTCATCAGGCAACACAACAGGCTCTATTGAAATTTCATTGAAACCTTCATCTGCTAAAAATACAACATCGTTATAGAAATCCGTATTTTCCCTTGTAAATGTTCCTCTTACATAATATTGCTTATTTTTGTCCCTTCTTGCTACCATTTTTTTAATTTTAGGCAATATCGATTCAAAAGTTCCAGAACCATCATATCTAATTCTTATTTTGTCGTTGACATCCTTTCTGCCATCAATACTTAGTATTACATTGCCCATGTTTTTATCTATAAAATCCATTATTTCATCACTGAGCAAAGTTGCATTTGTTGTCATTGTAAACCTAATATTCTTTCCATATTTCTTTTCCTGCTCCCTTGCATATTCAACAATCTCTTTAACCGCATTAAAATTCATCAGCGGCTCTCCACCAAATAAATCAACTTCAATATTATGTCTGTATCCTGAATTTTTTATGACAAAATCTATAGCCTTTTTACCAACTTCTGCACTCATCAAAAGCCTTCTGCCTTCGTAGCTTCCTTCAGATGCAAAACAATATTTGCACTTTAAATTGCAATCGTGTGCAATATTAAGGCACATAGCCTTTATAAATGTTGGATTGTTATCGTTCATAACAATATCCTTATAAAAATCTTCAGTAAATAACATATTTTCATTTATCAAATATTCTATTTCTTCAAAGGCCTCTTGAATTGATTCCCTAGAATGCTTGTCCGACAATAATTCAACTATCTCTTCCTTTGTTTTAGTTTCAAAATATCCTAATACTTCCATTACCACATCGTCAACAACATGAATTGCTCCACTGTTTACATCTATAACAATGTTCCTATCAAACATTCTAAATCTATGAATTTTCAAATCTCTTCCTCCTTTTAAACTTAAAAGCAGTAACTTAAAAGTTACTGCTCATTAATTATGTTCACAAGGTAAATTTGCAACTGTAGCTGAAGTCTTACAAGCTGATTGACATGAGTTAGCGCATTCCTTGCAGCCTGGCTTTTCAATGCTTGCCTTCAAAGTTCCAACGTTTATAGTTCTTATATGCTTCATTTTCTTCTCCTCCTTTTGAAACATAATTATTCAATTACCAAAGATAAGACTACCATGATAATTATACCAGCCATTTGCTTCAAGTTCAAGTATTAATCGCTCCCCTTAATAACCATTCCTATCATACCAGCTAGCGCTCCTACAACAATAGCCATCATGAGCTTGATTATAAAACCTCTAACATCAAGTTCTCCCTTATCCGCTAAGAATGAAAACAAAAACATTAATACTACATATATTGCCCCAATTAATGCTCCATGTAAAAAACCCTTTTTGCCAATTCTCAATGTTCCATATATCGCAGCATAGCTTATTGAAATAACTGCGATAACCCATGTAATCGTAGACATATATCCTTCATCTAATTTAGTCAAATAAGAAACCGCCGACATAACAACCAGCAATACAAGAGATAAAATTATTCCCCTCAACACAGCCTTTGCATAAATTTTTGCTAAATTTTCCTTTAAATCAATTTCTTTTTTTGACATAGTTCCACCCCCTA
Source organism: Caloramator mitchellensis (assembly GCF_001440545.1). Lineage (NCBI taxonomy): Bacteria > Bacillati > Bacillota > Clostridia > Eubacteriales > Clostridiaceae > Caloramator > Caloramator mitchellensis. The sequence continues at coordinate 232,957 of NZ_LKHP01000003.1, read as the reverse complement.
TAAAATATTATGAGATGGAACATAAATTTATGATTAATCTTGCGTATAACCATACTTTTTAAAGAATTCTTCTTTAAAATCTAAAAGACTATCCTCCATTATCGCCCTTCTTATATCTTCCATTAATTTTAATAGGAATCTTAAATTGTGAATTGTTGCAAGCCTTGCTGCTAATATTTCCTTTGCCTTAAATAGATGCCTTATATACGCTCTTGAATAATTTTTACATGTATAGCAATCGCATTCATCATCAAGAGGACTAAAATCTTCAGCATGTTCTGCATTCTTGATTACTACCTTGCCTTTACTTGTAAATACCGTTCCATTTCTTGCAATTCTTGTTGGAAGAACGCAATCAAACATATCGATTCCTCTTATAACGCCCTCCAAAAGAGCATCTGGGCTGCCAACCCCCATTAAATATCTCGGTTTATTTTCTGGTAGGAATGGAACAGTCCAATCAAGAACCTGATACATTATATCCTTTGGCTCTCCTATGCTGAGTCCTCCAACTGCATATCCAGGGAAATCCATCTTCACAGTTTCCTTAGCGCTTATTTCCCTCAAATCCTTAAACATACCCCCTTGAACAATTCCAAACAAGGCTTGTTTGTCAGGTTTTTTATGTGCACTCTTACATCTTTCCGCCCATCTTAATGTTCTTTCCATTGAATTTTTTGTATATTCATAATCTGCTTCATATGGTGTGCATTCATCAAATGCCATTATGATATCTGCTCCAAGAGCATTTTCAATCTCTATAGCCTTTTCTGGCGATATAAAATGTTTTGAACCATCTAAATGGGACCTGAACGTAACCCCCTCTTCAGTTATGTTTCTTAAATCGCTCAAACTGAAAACCTGGAATCCGCCGCTATCGGTAAGTATTGGTCTATCCCAATTCATAAATTCGTGCAACCCGCCTGCCCTTTCAACAAGCCTTTCACCAGGTCTTAAATACAAATGGTATGTATTGCTAAGAATAATTTGTGCTCCTATTTCCTTTAACTCCTCCGGTGTCATAGCCTTAACCGTTGCCTGAGTTCCCACTGGCATGAATATTGGAGTTTCAATTATACCGTGTGGTGTATGAAGCTTCCCAAGTCTTGCTCCTGATTGTTTGCACTGTTTAATCAATTCATATCTTATAGCTGACATATTCAATCCTCCTATTTAATGAACATAGCATCCCCAAAGCTGAAGAATCTGTATCTTTCTTTAACTGCTGTTTCATAAGCGTTCATTATTAAATCTTTGCCTGCAAATGCACTAACAAGCATTATTAAAGTAGATTCTGGCAAATGGAAGTTAGTTATAAGTCCATCTAATATTTTAAATCTATAGCCAGGGTATATGAAAATATCTGTCCAACCAGACATTGGCTTAACTAAACCATCCTCATCAGCAATAGTTTCAAGAGTTCTACAGGATGTTGTTCCAACTGCTATAATTCTTTTTCCCGACTTTTTTGTTTCATTTATTATTTTTGCATTTTCTTCATCAAGGTTATAAAATTCTTCATGCATCTTATGTTCCGATATGTTTTCAACCTTTACTGGTCTGAATGTTCCAAGCCCAACATGAAGAGTTACAAATGCAATTTTAACTCCTTTTTGCTTAATTCTTTCAAGCAACTCTTCTGTAAAATGTAGCCCTGCAGTTGGAGCAGCTGCTGAGCCTTGAACCTTTGAGTAAACGGTCTGATATCTTTCCTTATCCTCAAGTTTTGACTTAATATATGGTGGAAGCGGCATCTCGCCAAGAACATCAAGGACATTCTCAAATATACCTTCATATTCAAACTCCACTATCCTTCCGCCAAAATCAGTATTGCCTATTATTTTGCACCTAAGCTCTCCATTTCCAAAAGTAAAGCTAGAACCTATCTTAACCTTCTTGCCAGGCTTTACAAGGGTTTCCCATCTGTCCTTATCTATTCTTTTGAGCAAAACAAATTCTGCCCTTGCTCCTGTATCGTCCTTTACCCCAAACAGTCTTGCCGGAATAACTCTGCTGTTGTTTAATACAAGGCAGTCGCCTGCCTCGAGATAGTCGATTATATCTCTAAAAATACTATGTGTTATTTCACCGCTTTTTCTATCGATAATCATAAGCCTTGATTTGTCCCTTTCATTTAAAGGTTCCTGAGCTATAAGCTCTTCAGGCAAATCAAAGTAAAAATCCTTCACCTTCATCATAAATTCCTCCAATGCTTATTCCAAGATGTTTATATGCAAGTTGTGTTGCAATCCTTCCACGGGGAGTTCTGCTCAAAAATCCAATTTGAAGAAGATATGGTTCGTATACATCCTCAATTGTCTCCCTTTCTTCTCCAATGGCATACGCAAGTGTGTCAAGCCCTACGGGTCCTCCAGAGAATTTTCTGATAATAGTATCCAGCAATTTTCTGTCTATATTGTCGAGCCCAAGCTTATCTACTTCTAAAAGGTCAAGGGCTTTGCTTGCTGTTTCATGATCAATTTTACCATTTCCTCTAACCTGAGCATAATCTCTAACCCTCTTTAGCAGCCTGTTTGCAATTCTTGGAGTTCCTCTTGAACGTCTTGCAATTTCAACTGCTCCCGCCTCATCTATTTCAACGTCTAAAATTCCTGCTGACCTTTTAACTATTAATTTCAGTTCATAGATTGAATATAGCTCCAGCCTTGTAACAACTCCAAATCTATCCCTTAAAGGTGAGGTGAGCATTCCTGCTCTTGTCGTTGCGCCAATCAACGTAAATTTTGGCAGGTCAATACGAATCGACCTTGCTGAAGGTCCCTTACCTATTATTATATCCAAACAGAAATCTTCCATAGCTGGATACAAAATTTCCTCAACGCTTCTGTTCAATCTGTGAATTTCATCTATAAAAAGAACGTCCTTATCGCTTAAATTAGTAAGAATGGCTGCTAAATCCCCCGGCCTTTCGATTGCAGGGCCTGACGTTATTCTAAGCCCAGAGCCCATTTCATTTGCAATAATGCTTGCTAAAGTAGTCTTACCAAGCCCAGGCGGTCCGTATAACAATACATGGTCCAAAGCTTCTCCTCTATTTTTAGCAGCCTCAATGAATATTGACATTCTTTCCTTTACGTTAGTCTGTCCTATATATTCCCTAAGAGTTTTGGGTCTTAAACTTCCTTCTAAATCAATATCCTCTTCTTTTAAATTAGAACTTATAATTCTCTCCTCCATATATTACACCTAACCCTTCATAAGATGTTTCAGGGCAATCTTAATTATATCCTCAACCTTCATAGATGTGTCAAGGCCTTTTATAGCGTGAATCGCTTCCTGTTTAGTATATCCTAATGACACAAGGGCTGCAACTGCTTCCTTTGTTCCATCCTTTTCAATAATAACATCATCTAATTCCTTTGCCTCACTGCTCAAATCATAATCCTTGAACTTGTCCTTAAGCTCAAGAATTATTCTCTGTGCTAATTTTTTGCCTATCCCTTGAGCCTTTGACAAAGTCTTATCGTCATTTGTTATAACCGCAAGAATAAAATTTTGTGGGCTAACAACCGATAAGATTGAAAGCGCTGCCTTAGGTCCAACGCCTGAAATATTAATAAGCATTTTAAAAATGTTTAACGACTCCTTATCGCAAAATCCATAAAGAGCAATCAAATCCTCCCTTACATGATAATGAGTGTAAACAATAACATCTTTTTTTCCCTTTAATTTATCAATATCTGTAGAAGGCATAAAAATTAAATATCCTATCCCATTATTATCGACAACTACATAATCATCCATTAAATAGCTTAATTCACCTTTAATATACGCAAACATAATACTACCTCACTTTATTCTAAACATATCTTTAAAATTGCTCGAATGGGCATGACAAATTGCTATTCCAAGCGCATCTGCCACATCATCAGGCTTTGGAATTTCATTTAAATTTAATAAAACCTTAACCATCTGCTGCATTTGTTTTTTATCAGCTCTTCCGTAGCCAACAACTGCCTGCTTAACCTGAAGCGGAGTATATTCAAATATATTTAATTTTCTTTTTTGTGCACATAAAACACATGCCCCCCTTGCTTGTCCTACAGTAAGTGCAGTCTTGGCATTCATGTTGAAAAAAAGTTCTTCAAATGCAACGGCATCGGGATTATATAATCTAAGTATTTCATCAAGCCTATTATATATTATCTCTAATCTTTCAGGCATAGTGTTTTTAGGGGTTGTAGTGATTGCAAAATAATCTATCACCTTGAACTTGTTGTTGGTGTATTCTATTATTCCAACTCCAACAATCGCAATTCCTGGGTCTATTCCAATTATCCTCATATTTTCACCTTCCTATCGCATAATCATATTTTATATTAATAAAAAAGTCCATGCAAGCATAAGCATGGACTTATGATGTATATTCTTCTATAAGCTCAAGAGCATCTTCAATCGTTTCATAAACCTTACCCTTAATTACCTCTTCTTTGTCAGTATCAGGAATATCAGATATCTTTAATTCAGTCAGCCTGTATAGTTTGAGCTCTCCATTACTATTAACCTCAAATATCGCAATATATCCATCCTGTTCCTTTACAACATAACACCCTACCGGCCATTTATCCTGAATGTCTTTTACAACCAAAACTCTTCTGTTATCAAAGTCAACTATAGAATATCCCTTAAGTTTAAAATATTCAGCAGCCTCTTCTCTTTTCATTCCTACAACTTCTGAAGAAGCCTTTTCTACTACGTCTCGGTTGTATTCAACACCTATAGTATATCGTTCCCTAAATACTATTTCAGTAGATGGTCCTATAACATCAAGGTCTGGTAATTTTACAGTGTTTTCAGCAATTTCATTCTCTATTTGATTTTTAGCGTTTGCGTTATTTTCAACATACCTTTTTGTAGTAAAATATCCTGCGATAAAACTTGCTGTAAGAGATAATGCAAGTGCAAAAACTAGTCCAATTCTCTTTGCTATCATATCTATCCTCCTCTCATGAGGATAGTATTACCATAATTAGAAATTATTATTCATTCATCTTTAAAATTTGTTTGGTTCGGTCTCCAGTTTTTGTAGAGTCCAAATAAATTATTTCATCAGGAACTATCTTTATTATCTTTTCGTCCCCTCTTAGTTTAAAATTATTGTTTTCAATTACTCTTTTACCCTCTTCATATAGGTTTGAATTTACTTCGCCAATCTGTGCCTTCCCGAATATTTGCACTCCCTTTATTCTCCTGAAGTCTAAGTATTCAGTATTAACTAATAGGCAAACATTGTTGTTTTTTTCAATAGCTTTGAATTTTTCTCCACCAGCAGAAACTATATAAATGTTAAAATCATCGCTAAAAAAATACAAAACTGGACTCGACCTTGGAACACCATCTAAAACTGTTGCAAGAGAGCCTTGTATATGTTCCTTTAAGAAATTTTTAACTGAATTCTGCAACTCTTCTCTTGATAAAACATTATTCATTCAAACCACCTCTTTTAAATGTTTTATTTATATTTTTCGACATGAGGTGGCTTTTATACATTTATTTAAAAAATACTCTGATTAAAACAATCTCCGGGCTGTTTCCAATTCTAATAGGCGGTCCCCATGTTCCGTATCCTGAGGATACGAATAAATTATAATTTCCTTTTGTGTAATGTCCATAATCCTTTACAAACAATCTCTTTGTAAATAAATCTATCGGAAAAAATTGACCTTTATGCGTATGCCCAGAAACTTCAATGTCCACTCCAGACTTAATAGCATTTTCAATATCTATAGGCTGATGGTCTAATAAAATTATGGGCTTTGACTTATCTAATTTATCAACAAGTTGCTCGATGCTTTTCCTTTTTCCAACCAATCTGTCGTATGTCTTGTCCTCACGACCAACTATATAAAATTTGTCTTCTATTGAAACAACTTCATCCCTTAAAACCTTTATGTTACCATCAACTAAACTTTTTACTATATCGTCTGTATTACCTCTAAAATATTCGTGATTGCCAAGGCATGCGTAAACTCCATATTCTGTATTTAATCTATTAAATATATTTTTCATGTTTAATTTATCATAAACCTTTGGATTTTCATCAATTATATCGCCGGCTAATAGAACGATATCCGGTTTTAATCCATTAGCAGTTTCAACAAAGTGTTTCAATCTTTTATCGTTTATAATATTACCAAGGTGAAAATCCGAAGCCATAACTATCGTTAATTTATTGATTCCTTCAACCTTTTTATTTATATTTAAATTATATTCAACAACCTTTATATTTTTCGAATTAATGTTCCCATAAATAAAAAGACCCAATATCAAAATAATAGCTGCAATTGCTCTGAAAACAGTAAACTCCGGTTTAATCCAATAGGAATGAGCATTAGCAAAACCAATCCTTAACAACAACCCTATAATATCGTATAATAATAAAATAAGCAAAGCATAAACAATGGTAGCCATCCAATAAAAAGAAATTACTTCAATAAGATTGTATAGTCTGCCTTCTGCATGGTTTTCAAGTATTCTAACAATAAATATTGAAACTACTACTATTGCAAATAAAATCCAGTAAACTTTTGGGTTAAAAAATGGCATTATCTTAAAGGCTTTATACCCTCTTAAACCTATAAAATACGAAATCAAGCCGTAAAAAGATAATACTAAGATAATTAAAAATATTTGAAGCAATTTCAAGTTGGTCACCACCCCAATAGAATTTATTCTTTATCAGATTCATAAAATGTAATAAAGAACTAAAAATTTCCTTTTTATTCTAGCAAATATTAATTTCATTTGCAAATCAATTGTTTTGGAGGATATTATGAAGATATTGGTTGATGCGGATGCTTGTCCGGTTAAGGATATAATAATAGAAACTGCAAAAGAGCACGATGTTGAGGTTATTATGTTCACAGATACAAGCCATTTATTGGATGATGACAACTGCATTATAATTACGGTGGATAAGGGCAAGGATTCCGTGGACTTTGCTCTTATAAACAATGTCAATGCTGAAGATATAGTTGTAACTCAGGATTATGGTGTTGCCGCAATGGCAATTTCTAAATCTGCCTATGCTATAAATTATAACGGACTTATATTTGATAAGGATAATATTGACTCGCTCTTGATGCAGCGATACATATCAGCAAAAATAAGAAGCACTGGCGGAAAAGTTTCCAACATAAAAAAAAGAAATAAGAACAATGATTTGAATTTTAAAAGAAATTTTGAAAATCTGATTATTCAAATTAAAAAAGGGCATTAAGCCCTTTCAATTTCAGATAATTTTCTGTTAGCGCTTATGGCTTTAAAAATACCATAGATAGCCCATGCATGAAAAGCAACAGACAACCAATCAGCAACAAAAATAAATATAAAGGCATCTAACGTGTATAAAATCAATCCAATTACAATAATCCAGTTTTTCCTATAACGTTTAGCAAAATAACCTACGATTATGAACATTCCTGCAGTAATCAAATCAAGAATAATTGCGATAAAACTAATTTTACCAAACATTTCATACAAAATGTAATCAATTAATTGAGTTATTCCTAGTCCAAAAATAAAACTCCAATTGTATCCAGCGATAAATGCAATTGAATTAAAAAACGATAACGCAGCAATCCAATAAAACCAATTAACACCACTGTTAAAACTTTGTTCGATATTCATTTTATTTTGATATCTAGTCATGATTTCATTTTGAAAGTTTTCTTCTGTTTCAATATTACTATCCACGTTCATTTCAATATTGTCTTTTTCATCGCAGTGCACTTCATCAACCTCCAAATCATCTTATTATTAAAATTACTTAATAAATAGTATATAATAGTCTTCGGCAAAAAACTATATGTAAATTATGGATAATATTTTGATAGATAAACTATTTTAGAGCAGCTGCCTTTTGCAGTTATATATTATTTCCCATCATTTATATGTTAACAAACATTTGATTTACATGTATAATTTTAGCATGGGCTATTATTATAGTAAGTGAGGTTAAAAAGATGTTAAATTACCAAAAGAAAAATTTTTTCGCTATCATATTATTAATCGTCTTATTATTTACTGCTTGTATAAATCAAAAACCAAATGCTGATGAAAAAAATTCAGATTTGCAGAATAACCAAAATCAGTCGATTATAGAACAAGAAAAGACAGTTAAAATAGTCATGGCCGGGGATGTTATTTTTCATAAACCTCAATTAACATATGCCAGAACAAAAAATGGGTATGATTTTAAGCCCTCCTTTGAGGATATAAAGTATTTAATATCAGATGCTAATATTTCTGTGTTTAATCTTGAGGGCAATATTAATACAAAATTAAAACCTTCTGGATATCCTAAATTTAATTATCCAATTGAAGCAGTCGATGCCCTTAAATGGGCTGGATTTGACGGTGTAGTTCTTGCAAACAACCACAGCCTTGATACAGGACTTGAGGGATTAAAAGGAACTATATATAATTTCAACAAAAAAGGATTAAAAGTTATAGGCGCCGGCAAAAATTCGGAAACAAGAACAGCTATTTATGAAGTAAATGGAATTAAAGTTGGATTTTTAGCCTACACGCAATTTATAAATTTTCAAAAAAGCGGTTTGGGTTATGTGAATATGATAGATATAGAAAAAATAAAATCTGATATAACAAGATTGAAGGGTCAGGTTGATTTTTGCATAGTATACATGCACCACGGAACTGAGTATTTAAGGGAAGTAGAAAAAAACCAGATTACCCTTTATAGAAAAATCGCTGATTTAGGGGCGGATTACATCGTTGGAAATCATCCTCATGTTGCAAGAAAAAGTGAGTATTACAAGACTAAAGATGGAAGAGGCGTAATAATAAATTATTCACTTGGCAATTTTATATCCAACCAAAATGATAAATATACAGATATAGGTTTAATAGCAAGATTGGAACTTTCTAAAAAAGACAAAACGGTTGAAATTAAGAACTTTGAAATGATTCCTATATATAGACTGCGATACAAGGAATCAGGCAAAACAATGCACAAAGTGATTACAGCAGAAGGGATAGAAAAATATAAAAATAAAATAGGTGCAGATAATATTAAATATATAACTAAAACATTCGATGAATTAGAAGCTGCAACAGAGGTAGTTAATAATATGCGCTAGGGCTGTTTCAAAATAAATTTAACCCCATGTGTGATTTCAAAACGCTCCAAAGGCGTTAAATAAGTGAAATCACTACATGGGGCTTTTTAATTCAATTAACTATTCTCCCCATCCTTCTGGGAATTCAGCATTATGCCAAATGTTTTGCACATCGTCGTTATCTTCAAGCTTATCAAGAAGCTTTTCAAATTTTTCAGCCGTTTCATCATCAAGCGCAACGTATGTGCTTGGAATCATCGATACTTCTGCCTGTGCAAGTGTAATACCATTGCTTTCCAATGCTTCTCTGACCTGTGAAAAATCTTCTGGAGAAGTAGTTATTTCATATGAATCCTCTTCAGCAGTAAAATCCTCAGCACCTGCATCCAGCGCCATCATCATAATAGTATCTTCGTCTATACTGTCGTCCTTTTCTACTATAATAAGTCCCTTCTTTTCAAACAAATATGAAACGCAGCCGGTTGAACCTAAGTTTCCGCCGTGTTTTTCAAAAATATGTCTGACATCACCAGCAGTTCTATTTCTATTATCAGTTAGCGCTTGAACTATAACTGCAATACCATTTGGTCCATAACCTTCATAAATTATTTCTTCGTAATTTACAGCTCCAAGTTCACCGCTTGCTCTTTTAATAGCTCTTTCAATATTATCCATAGGCATGTTGTTTGACTTTGCTTTAGCAATAACATCCCTTAATCTGTTGTTTGATTCAGGGTTTGGTCCGCCTTCTTTAACTGCAACCTGAATTTCCTTGCCTAATTTTGTAAATAGTTTTCCTCTTAGTGCGTCCTGCTTTCCTTTTTTATGCTTTATATTAGCCCATTTTGAGTGTCCTGACATCTATATTCCCCCTTAAATGATTATCGAATATATATGTTAGCATAAAAAATCGATTTTTTCAAATTTATTACATATTTTTTGGAACAAACATCTTCGGCATTTCTCTCTTGTGCTGGCTTTTTCTATTGAGTTCATCAACTATATTCTTAACTCTGTTAGTAGCTTCGCCTGTTAATATATAATCATCAAGCTCCTTATATGTTATACCCATTTCATTTTCATCTGTTTGGTTTTCCCATAGTCCTGCGCTTGGCGCTTTATTTACTATTTCATCTGGAACATTGAAATATCTTGCAAGTTCCCATACCTGATGTTTTACAAATGAAGCAAGCGGTAGTATGTCAACCCCGCTGTCTCCATACTTTGTGAAATATCCTACAGTTAATTCGCTCTTGTTTCCAGTTCCAGCCACAAGATAATTAAATAGTGCCGCATGATAGTAAAGGGTTGTCATTCTTAATCTAGGCTTAATATTAGCAAGTGCAAGTTTGTTCTCATTTCCGGTTGCACCTACTTCCTTTAAAAATGTATCATAAACATCATCAAGGACTACCTTCTTGTATTTTATGTTCAATCTTTCAGCAAGTAATACAGCATCCTTTTCATCCTGTGGATTGCTATGGCATGGCATTATAATTCCAAGAGTATTTTCGGGAAACGCCTTTTTAGCTGCTGCAGCAACTACTGCTGAGTCAACTCCTCCGCTCAATCCCAAAACAATCCCATCAGCTCCTGCTTCTTTAACTCTTTCCTTTATCCATTCCACTAATTCATTTGCCACTATTTCAACATTGAACATATGTATCGCCTCCTTCTTTTCTTTAAAGATATTAGCACAACTATAATCAAGTTTCAACATTCACTTTAAGAATAAAATATACAAATATATAAAAACTAAGAAGTAGGTGATTTTATGAAAGACAAAATCAAACTATATTTAATAGGGTTTATTACAGGCATATTTAATGGTCTTTTTGGCTCAGGCGGTGGAACAGTCCTTGTTCCTTCAATGACTCATTTTTTAAAGACCGAGCAACATAAAGCCCATGCCACAGCAATAGCTGTAATACTACCATTATCTATAATCAGTTCATTATTGTATGTAAATAAAGGTTATGTCGATTGGAATTTGACATTAAAAGTTGTAATAGCAAATATGATTGGAGGCTATATAGGCTCAAAAATTTTAAATAAATTTACCGACGGGACATTAAAATTAATATTTGGAATTTTTATGATTGCAGCAGCGATAAGGATGGTGTTCTTTAAATGATAATATATTTGATAAGCCTTATATCAGGGATTATAAGCGGTATGGGGATTGGAGGTGGAACAATTCTAATACCAGGGTTAATTATTTTCTTGAATGTGAAACAACAAATAGCACAAAGTGTCAACCTTTTGATTTTTGTTCCCACAGGAATAATCGCTCTTTACTCTCATATTAAACAGGGGAATATCGAGAAGGAATCTTTATCTATATTGATAATATTTGGAATTATAGGCTCTATTATAGGTTCATTCATAGCAATTTTCATCAATTCAAACCTATTAAGAAAGCTCTTTGGAATATTTTTATTTTTAATGGGAGCATATGAAATATATTGTAGTATTATTTCTAAAAAAAATAAAAAGAATTCTTTATGCAAAGATGAAACTAAAATCCCATGAGAGATTTAAAAAGTGAATCACTCATGGGATTTTTTAATATATTAGAATTCCTTCATAACACAATGGTCATATACAACTTCCATACCAAGGCCTTTTGCTTTTTCAACAATTTCCAGGTTTTCTGCTCCAGGTTGGAACCATATGTATTTTACATCAAGCTGTTTGGCCTGTTCAACATATTCTACACCTCTGACTGGGTTAATAACCATATCTACTGCTTCTGGAACTTCTGGAAGTTCTAATAGCGAGGTATATGATTTTTCTCCATCAACATCCAAGCCCTTTGGGTCAACAGCATAAACCTTATAACCCTTCATCTTTAAAAAGTTATAGATTTTATAAGCAAACTTTTCCTTATTGGATACGCTCCCAACAACTGCCCATACCTTTTTTTGTTTAAACTCGTTGATATTCATTTGTTTTGCACCTCCATGATTTTGTTGCATTCATCCACGAATACAACACATTCATCCTTGAAATTTATTATATCATTTCCATTCAATATTTCAATAATATCCGAATGTATAGAGTCAAAATCCTCCAATAAAGAAACAACTCTAATCACTATATTTTCTGCATATTCAATTGAAATGATTTTAACGTTTTTATGCTGAAGATAATGGTTTATTTTTCCGTATTTATCATATTCAATATTCATCGAAAACAATATTGCTGGCTTTCTTTTTACTTTTCCTGCAGCATCTACTCCCTGCTTACACGATGCACTATATGCCCTTACAAGCCCTCCAGCGCCTAATAAAGTCCCCCCAAAATAGCGGGTTACAACTACCGCAACATCATTAAGCCCCTCTCTTTTCAAAACTTCAAGAACTGGAGGTCCTGCTGTTCCTTGTGGTTCGCCGTCGTCAGAATACCTCATCGAAATGCCATTGTTGGTTATGTAAGCAAAAACATTATGCGTTGCGTCTTTATACTTTTCTTTTATTTCATTTATGAATTTCATCGCTTCTTCTTCATTTCGTATTCTACTTATATTGCATATAAAAATAGACTTTTTCTCTTCAAAAGATACCTCTACATTTTTTAGAACAGTTATATCCTCTCTTCCCATATTATCCCTCTTTCAAAAATTATTTTTATCAAATAATTACTTTTAATTTAATCCGATGCAGTTGTAATTTTTGACAAAGTATGTTAAGATTAATTAAGGTTAATAATAGTATTAAGGAGGTCAAAAATTATGATTACTAAAGATATGGGTATAATTGAAATAGTTCAAAAATATCCTCAAACAGCTCAAGTATTTGCAAAATACGGTATGGGATGTTTAGGTTGCATAGCAGCTAGATATGAAACTCTTGAGCAAGGTGCAATGGCTCACGGTATTAACCTAGATGCTATGGTTAAGGATTTAAACGAAGCTATAAAAGCATGATAATTGCCAGGGCTTACCCTGGCAATTTTATTTTACAAATATTTCCCTAATTTTATCAATACCCTTTATAATTTCATTCTCATTAACCTGAGCAAAACTAATTCTAAAGAATTCACATTCCCGGTTGTCCAAATAAAACGCCCTGCCAGGTGCTATTAAAACTCCATTTTTTTTTGCTTCATAAACAAGTATCGATGGGTTTAAATTTGATTTTACCCAAAAATGAATTCCTCCATGAGGTTCTTCAAACGAAAAATCTCCAATTTTAATCAGCTCGTCCCGCATTTTTTTATATCTATTTTGATAAATATTATTTAAATCTTTAATATATTTATCCCATAGCCCTTCCCTTATATACAAATCAAATGCTCTTTGTAAAAGTCCTGAGCTTGAAATATCGGTGTTCTGTTTGGCAAGTATCATATTCCTTGAAATATTAAAAGGAGAAACCAAAACAGCAAGCCTTATTCCAGGCATAAATATCTTTGAGAAACTTTTAATATATATAACCCTGTCGCAAAAATCCAACGCCTTTAATGGCACAACACCCTTTTTGTTGAAGTTTATTTCAGTCAAAAAATCATCCTCAAGTATAAATGCGTTATATTTTTGTGCAAGGTTTATAAGCGCCAATTTTTTATCTATGCTGTAGGTAATTCCTGTAGGGTTTTGAAAATTTGGCATTACATATATCAACTTTACATTTTGTTTTTTTAAAACCTCTTCTAATTCGTTAATGTCAATACCATCTTCTCTAATCGAAACTTCTATAATATTTGCTCCCCTGTTTTTGAAAATAGCAGCCGCTCCAGTGTATGTTGGGCTTTCAACAACTACAGAATCATTAAATTCAATCAAAACCTTTGATACCAGGTCAATTCCCTGTTGTGCACCTGAAATTATTGAGATGTTTGAAAAATCAGAGTCTATTCCACACTCTTTTAAATAATCGCTAACCGATTTTCTTAATGGTTTATAACCCTGTGCATCGATATAGGTAAATGCATCTGCTCCATCTCTTTCCAAAACTTCATCCAGCACAGCCTTGAAATCCTTAACTGGAAAAAGCTCTTTTCCTGGAGTTAAAGTAGAAAAATTAATTAACTTTTCATTGTCCTGACTTTCTTCGTCAGAAGATTCAAATGTATTTTCGCTAAAAAAATTAATTTTATTATTGTTTAATTTATCGGCAACAAACGTCCCGCTTCCTACTTTTGTATATATATATCCTTTTTGTTCTAAAAGCTTATACGCATTTACTACTGTGACGGTATTTACATTCAATTTCTTTGCTAAACCTCTTATGGTTGGCATTTTATCGTTTGGTCTTATTGACCTTTCTTCTATTAAACTTTTTAAAGCTTCATACAGCTGAATATATTTAGGTTCCTGAATATTTTCATCTAAATATATATTCTCATAAATTTTCATCTAATCACCTATTTTCTCATAAAAAACACTGCATTTGTTCCTTCACCAACATGGCTTCCTATAACGGGCCCAATTTCTGAAACTATAAACTCCTTAACACCAAATGTCTTCTCAATTTCTTCTTTTATCTGCATACAGAAATCATAATTTCTTGAATAATTAAGACCTATAACCTGTTTATCTATTTCAAAGCCTCTTTCCTTCATGGTTTCAATCATTTTCTTTATAATTGCCTTTTCACCTCTAACCTTATCGTATGGAACAATCTTTCCATCCTCAAATTGCATTATAGGCTTTATATTCAACAGGTTTCCTATCACAGCCTTGGTTCCTGAAATTCTTCCGCCTCTTTTGAGCATATCAAGATTTCCCACTGCAAAAATATATTCCATTCTTTCTCTCATATAATTTACTCTTTCGATTATTTCATCCCTTGTCTTACCGTTCTTATTTAAAAGCGCTGCTTCTCTTACAATTAATCCGTATCCAACAGAAGCTCCCTTTGAATCTATTACGTCAATATCCTGGCTTTCTAGCTCCTCTTTTGCAATGACTGCTGATTGATATGTTCCGCTTATACCCGATGAGAGGGATATATAAATAATATGATATCCTTCGTCTAAGAATCTTTTGAACTCCTCGATAAATCTTGCAGGGTTAATCTGGGAAGTCTTTGGCATATCCTTGTATGCTTTGAGCTTAGAATAAAACTCCTCTGTTGTTATATTAACTCTGTCAAAATACTCCTCTTCTCCAAATGATACTGTTAAAGGAATTATATGAATTCCTAATTCTTCAGCATAATCCCTTTCGAAATCGCATCCGCTATCAGCTATTATTTTTATCTTCTTCATAGTCCACCTCCGCATTATAATGCAAAATAACAAATCTCATCAATGAGCTCTTCATTTCCTAATGTTGTATATGTTCTGAGGCTTTGGTTAATTATTCCCTTTTGATATAGATATTCCAGTATTAAATTCAAATCTGCATTAACCTGCTTAAACTCTTGAGAATTTTTAATGTCATGAACAGAGCACAAAGTTTTCTTGTTCCTCAAAAATTCTATCAATGGCAAAGCTATTTCTGAAATATTTTCATCTAAATAAGCTTGAACGCTATCTATTACATATTTTATTCTTTCCTTCAAACTTAATTGAGAATTTATTTTTTTAAACAAACCTTCAATATCGTTATCCATATTTACTGCAAAGGATAAAATATCCTTATCAGTTATATGCCCCTTCATATTAAGATGCAACCTTGCATAATTAGTTATCAATTCAACAATCCATTGAAATGAAGTTTCATGTTTTCCTGTATTATAATATTTTCTTGAATAATGAAGGCAGTTCAATATATTACAAAGTATTTCCATGTTTCTGATATTTTTATCCCTATCATAGTAAAATCTTATTGAATCATAAACGTCTTTAATCTCATCGTCTAAACAATAAACTAATTTGCCCGAAAAGAAAGCCTTATGAAATGTTCCACCCTTAAGCAAATTCTTATATGATTTAATAAATATTTCTTTTGAGATGTAGTTTACCTGAACCGGAATATCGCTAATTTTGCTGTATATATTTATAAGTTTTCCCTGTTCTTTAGTGATTACAAAAAAATCAATATCAGACTCTTCCCAGAGGTCACCAGATATTATACTTCCATATACTATTATTCCTATGACGTTGCTATTGTTTTTTAACTTGTTAAATGCCTTTTCATATGCATCTTGATAATTTTTAATTAAATTATTCATGACCCTCCCCCATTACAATTAAAATGATTATGATTATTAAACATATTATATAATTATGCTTTTATTATTGTAAAGCATTATTTTGTGAATTTATTTTAAAACGTTAGTTATTCCAATAGTTGTCCTATACCCGCATTTTGTGCAAACAGTAATATGTCTGCAAATATTAGGTGGGTCACCATCGTTAATGTCAGTCAGTTCGTATGGCAGTTCTCCTGAGTAGCTGTCATAATAGTTTTCAACCCTGTCGAGTATTTGCATCTGTGCGCCACAACTCGGACAATTCTTTACATAATCATAAAGTCCATTGCAAATAGGACAAATATACATATGACCAGCTCCTTTTCAAAATATATAATTAGTATTTCAATTTTTCTCAATAATAATCTCCTGCCTCACACATAAAAAAACTGCCTATTTTAGGCAGTTTTTAAATCACATCTTTTCAAATTCAGTTTTTGGTAATCCACAAAGAGGGCAAACCCAATCTTCTGGGATATCTTCAAATTTTGTTCCAGGTGCTATTCCATTGTCTGGGTCTCCTGTTGCCGGGTCGTAAACATAGCCGCATGCTGCACATAGGTATTTATCCATAGTGACTCCTCCTTAAAGTAATTTTATTATATTTTATACCAAAAAGACTAACAATTTCAAGTATATGATATTAGTTTTCTCCAACAAATTCTATTTTTATACATATTTTTACCTTTAAATAAAAATCATCTATTAATCACATCAACAAAAACTCTGTTGGCCCTTTCAATAATTTCTTTCTCGTCTAAACTTAACAGTATATAGTCCTTCATTACTACTTTACCATTAACAATAACAGTCCTAACATCTCCACCCTGTGCAGAAAAAACTATGTTTGAATATACATCTGTAGGTGGATTCATATGCGGTTTGCCAAAATCAATTAATATTATATCCGCCAGATAACCCTTCTTAATTTTACCTAAACGGTCTTCCATCCCAACAGCTTTTGCAGCATTAACAGTAGCAAGTTTTAATGTTTCATAAGCGCTTAACGCTGTTGCATCATTGTTGCTTAATTTTTGCAGATAAGACGCAGTTTGCATTTCTTCAATCAGATTTAAATTGTTATTGCTGGATGCACCATCCGTCCCTATTGCCACATTTACTCCTTTATTTATCATTTTTACAACAGGAGCTATGCCGCTTGCAAGTTTCATATTGCTCTGTGGATTATATACTGCTGTAAAATCATACTTTGAAACCATATCAATATCTTCATCATTAAAATGAACGCAGTGTGCAGCGATGGTTCTGTTATTTTCAAATATCCCCGCCTCTTCGCAGACCTTTGCAGGAGTTGTATTATACTTATCACTAATAATTTTTACTTCATCCATAGTCTCAGCTATATGAATGTGAATTGGTATGTTGTATTTTCTTGCAACTTCACCAGCTTGTTTTAAAGCTTCCATCGATAATGTATATGGAGAATGCGGTGCTATTAATACATTTACTAATTCATCATCTTTATATTTTCCGAAAAGCGCTATGCTTTCATCTATCTGCTGTTTCCAAAAATCACCTATCATGGGGCTACCTAAAAAACCTCTTAAATTCGCATTTTTACATGCCTTTGCAATTGCATCCTCCATAAAATACATATCAACGAAAGAAGTAGTCCCGCTTTTGACCATTTCAATCATTCCCAATAGAGCACCCGCATAAATATCTTCAGAATTCAATTTCATCTCAAACGGCCATATCTTTTCATTTAACCATCTCATAAGGGGTAATCCCTCTCCGTATCCCCTTAAAAGAGTCATTGGAATGTGAGTATGGCAATTAATAAGCCCTGGAAGAGCCACACACCCTTTTCCATCTATAATTTCTAAACCTTCCCTCTCCCCTGTATATTCTCCTTCTTCAACTAAATTAATCAAACTATCTTCAATTAAAACATAACCTCTTGATATTATCTCGTCTTGTTTTTCCATTGTAATTATTTTTACATTTTCAATTAGAATTTTACTCATAGTCCCCCTCCTAAACATTCTTTAGACCATTATACTATATTTTTCAGAATTTTCAAAAATACAAGGGTAAAAAAAAGGGACGGAAAATTCCATCCCTATGGCTGCCGAGGTAGGACTCGAACCCACGAGTGCCTGATCCAGAGTCAGGTGCCTTACCAACTTGGCTACTCGGCATCATCACATAAACATTATACCACAGATTTTTATAAAATCAAGATGCTTTTAGAATAATATTTAATAGCTCTTTAATGTCTCTGTTATGCTGCTCTGAAGCCAATGAAAAAGCTAATATAATCTTTTCAAAAATAGAAATATTTTCTTTTGTAACTATCCACGAAACTTTATTATCCAAACTGTATTTATTATAATCTAAATAGCTTAAATAAGGGCAAACATATATCATCGTTTGATAACCGGCAGCAAACTGCATCTGTTTTCTTTCCATTTCAATGAAATACTCTTTCTCCATTAAAATAGACATAGGTAATACTCTTTCATATATATCAAATCCCTCATACAATTTGTTTTCCGTCTTTTTCCCAATAATATTATAATTATCTAAAAATATTTTTTCATTATAAATTTTATCTATCTCATCTATAATTCTATTAATATCATTTTTAGTGATAAATCCTAAATCTAATCCATATTTAAAAATCACCATTAGCTCCGCTGGATATTTCTTCTCAATTTTTTCTTTCTTGACTCTATAGTAAATATACTCATCACCGTCTAAATATTCAAGTTTGTATTCGCCGTCCTTCTTTACTTTTGTATCATAAGCTACCTGCCATTCCAAATATGCATTTTTGTTTTCTATAGCATCATTAAACTTTAAAAACTTTTCCCCCATATTGTTATTTCGCTCTTTTAATCTTATCTTTGATGCATTATTTTTAATGATAAAATTTATTCTTATCTGGTCTTGTTCTTTAATAATCTCGGGATTTTTTATGTTGTTTGGCATATAGTTTCTCCCTTCTTGTAAATATTCTCAATTATGCATATGAAGTAATAGAGGAAATACTATTTTTAAAAATAAATGAAATAATTAATTCTTTTAATGTTAATCATTTGCCTTATCATTAAACATGTGTATTGGAATTTTTAAATTTAATAATCTTTGTTTTGATATATTCGGGGTGCCGGTTCCAATACAATTTATTTTTATTTTTTTCTTAAATTCTTCACTCAAAAAATAATCACATATTTTTTTGCTTAGGCTTTTATTCTTAAGCCTTATTATATGAAACCAGTCGTCTACAATACTTCCTTCTAATGATTCGTCAATCACTAAACACCTGCCAATAGTTCCTTGTCCTACCCTACAAAACACTATATCCCCTTTTTTTAAGTAGTATTTATTATCTAATTTTCCTTTAAAATATAAAAGTCTATTTCTAATAAATTCTCCCCATCCTACATTTTTTGCTGTTATATACAGTGAATCGGTTTTTTCATTAGACAACATAATTTTTCTTTCGTCTTTATAGAAGCCCTTTCCTGTAAATAATTCATCAATTAATTCATCAAGTTTTATTCCTTCGTCTTTATCAAAATCATTTAGATAAAATATAGGGTTCAAGTTGTTAAAATCAATCTCTTTTTCAACGTAATCTATAAATAAAGGTTTTAAACTTCTAAGTATTCCAAATTTACAAATACTATTTTGGGGATTATATTTTTTCATTCCAATGATAGCAATCGTTGAGGCACCATTTTTGAATAATCCAGGTTCTAAATAAATAATTTCTTTAATTTCAATATTTTCCTTTAAATAATTTCTCACATACTGTAAATTTGAGGCTCCAGCAATGCCAAGTGGTAATATAATTCCTATCAATCCATCATATCGCAATAATTTAATGAATTTTTCTAAAAAGAGTATCTCTACAGCCTGAGTTTTTCTATCGCGACCTAAATCAAATCTTCTCAATATACTTTCATCGCTTATTCTGTTATATTTAGATGAAAATGGCGGATTGCCCACTGCTAAATCATAAACCATTTCAACTTTTAGATTTAATGAATCGTAGATTTTAACTTTGTTTATTAAATCTAAAGTTAATAAGCTATAAATATTATTATCAATATCCAAGCCTTCAAAGTTCCTTATACCTTTATCATATAATGCTTTTAAAAAACTTCCATCACCACATGCTGGGTCAATCGCATTTGCTTCAGAAGCATCTTTATTTAAATATTTTAAACACCTTTCAACTATCATTTGAGAAACTTCTATTGGAGTAAAATATTGCCCCAACACCTTCTCTCTCTTATTAAAATGCTTTTGTAACTGATTCATATTTCACCTCAGTCTATTTAATTTGCTATAATAAAAATTATATTTCCTCTAAATCTATGTGTCAAACATATAGTATTGTTCATCTCAGTTTAATTCTTATTCATTGTCATTCAGCTTAAATTTTTGTTAATTCACATAAAAATAGTAGTATTTTTCCGAATTTTCGTTTAAAATAGATATGATTTTTGATTTGGAGGGGGATGAAATTTGACAATTGCTCTTTTTACATTTTCAGTTACATATCTATTATTGATATTAGAAAAATTTCCTAGATTTCTTATTTCTCTTGTAGGTGCAATTATAGTTATTGCAACAGGAGTAATGACCCTTGACGACGCTGTTCATTTCATAAGTTGGGATACAATAGGTCTTTTGTTAGGAATGTTTATAATAATTAGAATACTTGAAGAAGGAAATTTCTTTAACTATCTTGCAGTAAAAATAATAGAAAAACTAAATTATAATATTTATAGCATTTATTTTGTATTTCCACTTGTTACTGCAATCTTATCCGGATTTATGGATAGCATAACAGTTTTGATATTCTTCACAATACTGACCATCAATCTTTCAAGGATTTTCAATCTAAACCCAGTCCCGCTTGTTATTGCAGAAGTATGCACAGCCAATATTGGAGGAAGTGCAACGCTGGTAGGAGATCCCCCAAACGTAATTTTAGGAAGCCTTTTGGGATACGGATTTAATGATTTTGTTATAAACAATGGACCTGTAGCATTTGTTTCAACTGTTTTTGTTGCATTGTATTTCCTTATTATTAAAAAAGGAGAAATTAAAAATGCCTCAAAATTGACGGAAGATGCTAAAATAAAATTGCTCGAAGAAAATAAAATTACAAACCCAAAATATATTAAAATAGGAACTATATCCTTTGGATTTGCAATTTTGTTTTTAGTATTTCATCATCTGTTGAATAAAATTTTTGGTTTTAATTTTTACGCCTCCATTTCAACATTGCTCCCTGCATTAATATCTCTTTTATTTATTAAGGATGATGCAGAAAATATAACCAGAACAATCGACGGTGAAACGCTGCTGTTCTTTATCGGTTTATTCGTCGTAATAGGTTCTCTTGAAAAAACTGGCGCAATTTCATACCTTGCCAACAAAATAATATCATTTTCAAATGGAAACATAACTATCTTGATATTGCTTTTTATTTGGGGCTGCGGCGTAATAAGTGCTATTGTCGATAATGTGCCAATGGCACTTACGATGGCTTATATTTTAAAAAGTATGCTTGCAACAAACCCTGAACTTGCAGCATTTGAAGATAACCTTGTTTTTTCACTTGCTCTTGGGCTTGATATAGGCGGCAACATGACACCTATAGGTGCTTCTGCAAATGTTATGGCATACAGTATACTCGAAAAAAACAAATATCACATAGGCTGGTTTAATTGGATTAAATTAGCCGTTCCTCCGACGTTATTAGCACTGCTGATTTCTTCAATTGGTATGCTTTCAAAATTATAACTGATGATTCAAGATAAAATACTAACCCCAGGAATTATTAAAATAGCATGGCTGTTTTCATAATATGACTAAAACTTATGAAGATACCATTATTTAAAAATATCCTGGGGTCTTTTTATTAAATTTCAAATCAATTTATATACTCTCTAACATAACCCTTTACTCTTCCTATAACATCCTCAGTTGTGTAAACTTGAACTAAAAAGCCGTCTTCGGCATACTCTTCGTTTTCAACACAATTGTTATCATGCAAATAGGATACAATTTTTGAATCAGAGTAAGGGATAAATAGCTTGGCTCTTATCATATTTGTAAAAACATTTTCCTGCACAGCCTTTAGCAATCCATCTAAGTTTATTTCATTTAATGCAGAAATTTCAATTGACTCTTTATGTTTATTTCTAATTACCTCGATATTCTCTGTTGAGGCTAAATCGATTTTGTTTAAAACAAGAATTGCCTTCTTATCGCCTGCTCCTATTTCATCTAAAACGCCATTAACTACTTCAATTTGAGCTAATGCATTGTTATTTGAAGCATCTACAACGTGTAATATCAAGTCGCTATACAAAATTTCCTCTAAAGTAGACTTAAATGCCTCCACAAGCTCGTGAGGAAGTTTTCTTATAAAACCAACTGTATCTGAAACAAGTGCAGTCTTGCCATTAGGAAGATTTATAAGCCTTGTTGTTGTATCCAAAGTTGCAAAAAGCATATTTGCCTCAAGAACCTTTTCCTTATCAACTCCAGCAATTTCGCAAAGTTTATTTCTTAAAGTGGATTTCCCCGCGTTTGTATATCCTACGATCGAGACCACAGGAACTTCATTTGAAATTCTTCTTTCCCTTTGTAGCTGTCTTGTTCCTCTCACTGATTCAAGTTCCTTTTCAAGGTCGTTGATTCTTCTCATAATATGCCTTTTATCTATCTCAAGCTTCTTTTCTCCAGGACCCCTGGTTCCGATACCTCCACCGGTTCTTGATAGCATAGCACCAAAACCGGTAAGTCTTGGTAGTCTATATTTTAACTGGGCAAGTTCAACCTGTATTTTACCTTCTCTCGAAATTGCCCTTTGAGCAAAAATATCAAGTATAAGGGCGGTTCTATCTATTACCTTGCAACCGAATATTTCCTCCAAATTTCTTATTTGAGCAGGACTTAACTGGTCATCAAAAATAACGCTGTCTGCCATCAAACTTTGTCTTAAAAGACTTATCTCCTTCGCCTTACCGCTCCCAATATAAGTTGCAGGGTCTATTTTACCCTTCTTCTGCGATATTTTATAAACGACCTCTGCACCTGCTGTTTCAACAAGTTCCTCAAGCTCATCCAATGATTCCTCTAAAGAATATAAATCATCATTTCCAATAGCAACTAATATTGCTCTTTCCTTTCTGTTTTCATCAACAACGTGAACCTTATCCTTCAAATCTTTTTCAACATCGTGTATTATTTCAATTGCATTTAATTTTGTTATTTCTTTTATATTAAGCGGCCCTAATTCTTCTGCTTTTTTTGAAAGCTTGCCTTCCTCGACTTTAATTACTCCCAGCGAAAACTCAGTTGGTTTTCCTTCATTTACTCCAATTGCAACCATCATGTCAAACTTAAGGCTTACAAGAGCAGTTATATCTACAATAGAAAGCTCTCCTCCACCTCCCGGATGGGTATGAATACATCTAACACCTGAAAGTCCAAATTCTCCTCTTCTTTCGAATACTTCTTCAAGTGAAACGGTGTTGTTATCACCTATTGCAATATCAACAATTTTCCCTCTTCTATTGATATAAATTGAAATTTCTCTTTTTAATTCCCATGATATCCTTGAAATAATGTTTACTATTTCTTCAGTAATTATTATATTTTTATCAACATCGGCCTCAAACAATTCTTCCAATTCTTTAATAAATAATTTTTTAACTCCTTCTAAATCTCCTCTTAACACAACTCTCACCTCACGAATTAATTATAATGTAATTTGAATATAATAACAATAATAATAGCAATGCTTGACAAATTATTCACTTTATCATATATTATACTTTAATATATCAAACTTGGAGGGGAAAAGATGGACATAATAGATAATAAAAAAGAAAATATTTTAATAAGCGCAGAAGAAATTGCTGAAAATATAAAAGAACTTGGAAAGAAAATAAGTCAGGACTATAAGGGCAAAAAATTATATGTTTTATCTCTTTTAAGAGGTAGTTTCATCTTTACTGCCGATCTAGTAAGACACATCGATGTTCCCGTTAAGATAGGCTTTATGGCAACTTCAAGCTATGGTCATTCTGAAACAAGCACTGGTAATGTTAAAATAGTTCAGGATATTGCGGATAACATTGAAGGTTATGACGTTCTTATTGTTGACGACATTGTAGATACAGGAATTACCATGAAATTCGTTATGGAATACATAGTAACTAAAAATCCTGCAAGCGTAAAAAGTTGTGTTCTTCTTGATAAACCAGAAAGGAGAAAGGTTGAATTAGTTCCAGACTATTGCTGCTTCACAATTCCAGATGTATTTGTAGTTGGATATGGACTTAACTATGGGGATTATTATAGAAATAAGCCATACATTTTTAACTGGGAAGATAAATAATTATAAAACTGCCTCTTAAGTGGAGGCAGCTTTTTTATTAAAAATATATGTTATTCCATATTGATTTAAATAATATTGTTCTTGTTTTCTATAGAAAATATTGATAACTTTTTATTAACAGATCTGTTGACAAAAACAACTTTAAGTAATATTATAATATTAGACATACCCCCCAGGGGTGTGGTGACATGAAAAAGGAGGAGTAAATTATGGTTATACATGTTAATGATCAAAATTTTAATGAAAAGGTGTTAAACTCAGATAAAGCTGTCCTTGTGGATTTCTGGGCAGAATGGTGCGGTCCTTGCAAGATGATTGCGCCAGTTGTAGAGGAAGTTTCAAATAAAATGGAGGAACATCTTGTAGTTGCAAAACTTGACGTTGATGAAAATCCAATGACAGCTTCACTTTACGGAATTTCAAGTATACCAACGCTTGTTCTTTTTAAAGATGGCAAGCCACTGGGTAAAATAGTTGGTTTTAGACCAGCAGCACAGATAGAAAGTGCAATAAAAGGAGCATTAGGACTATAATGTATGATATTGCGATAATAGGAAAGGGACCTGCAGGCATCTCTGCTGCAATTAACGCTAATGCGAGAAATAAAAAAACGATTATTTTTGGTGGAGATAGCAGGAAGGTCCTTCTCTCCCCCTCCATCCCCAACTATCCAGGCTTGCCCGAAATCACAGGTATGGACTTTATGAGTAGATTAAACGAACATCTGTATAAGACTGATAGTGTGTTTGTCAATAAGACTGTTATAGCGGTATATGCTATGGGTGATTACTTTTCAATTCAAGCAGAAAATGATTTTTACGAAGCCAAGAAAGTAATACTTACAACAGGTGTTGATTTTAAAAAGTCGATAGAAAATGAAGATACATTCCTTGGGAATGGTATCAGCTACTGTGCAACATGTGATGCCCCACTTTATAAGGGGAAGGTTGTAGCTGTAGTTGGCTACAACGATGAATCAATTGAAGAAACTAAATTTTTATCCCAGGTTTGCAGTAAAGTTTATTTTGTCCCAATGACTAAGGGTAATTTTGATTTTGCTGAAAACGTTGAAATAATTAAAGATGTGCCAGTTAAATTTGAAGGAGCATTAAAGGCAGAAAAATTAATTCTGAAAAAATCAGAGGTCATTGCGGATGGTTTTTTTGTCCTTAAGGATAGTCTTCCTTTATCAAGCCTTGTTCCAGGGCTTGAAGTTGAAGGCCCTCATGTTAAGGTAAATAAAAATATGGAAACCAACATAAAGGGACTTTATGCAGCTGGTGACGTAACAGGAAAGCCTTATCAAATAGCTAAGGCTGTAGGAGAGGGTCAGATAGCTGCACTAAATGTTTCAGATGAAATAAGTTAACTGAAAATCAGTTAACTTATTTTTTGTTTGTATTATATTCTTTTATGCTCCTTTCAATTGTATCGCTGTTTATTTCAGCATAAGTATTTGGAACTTTTCCAACTATTATGCTCTCGGCTATAGGTATGCTTGTTGAAACGGTTACAGTATTTCTTGCTAAAGGAATTATTACTTGAACGCTCGCTGCACAATCCAGATAAACAATGTGCCTTGTTTGATTTATTCCTGCTGAAGCAAATTCTGAGCGGTAGGAAGTCAATACGCTCCCTACAGGCTTCATATTAAAAGGAATTCTTGGACCTAAATTAGCCAATAATTCGATTCCTGTCAATGCTGATAATGGTATTTCAGCTGTCCTGCTTTTTATATCAGCAATTCTTTTTTGAACCTCAAGTGCAATCTGAGAACCAATAACATTAAGCTCAACCGTGTTTGCTTGTATCATTACTATATTGCCATCCTTATCAGTCTTAATTGCCATTATGTCGTCATATGATATTTTATTGCTAAATTCTGTTTTTATCGAATTATTAATTGTTTCTGTGGCTACCCTTCTCGCCTCCTGGTCGCAGTAAGCAAGGAGAGTTGGCCTCAATTCATTATTTATCCATATTACCGAAATGAGGGATAATGTAAGTGCAAATAAGAAAATAATCCATATTTTCAATTTGAATCCTATTTTTCTTTTTTTCATACCAATAGCCCTCACGAAACTCTATAACATTATATGTCTCAAACTTTATATTAATGTTCAAAAGTATTATAAAAAACCCATGAATTATTTCAAAGGCAAGCTAATTAAGCTTTTTAACCTTCAGAATAATTCATGGGGTTAAGTTTATGCTGCAGAACTGCCATCTATGTTTTCAATCTCATTTATGCTAATCTGTCTTGTATGCTTTGTGTGAATCCATTCTTTATTATTCTTATCCAATATACCTTGAATTGTTATTGGAAGCCATGTAAAAGTATAAACTCCATATAATAAATACCATAAAAACATCTTTAATGAAGTTTTGCCTTCAAATTTGGCAAGTATAATTACAAATGAAGCTAAAAATACTAAATGAGCAAGAAGTATTAAATACAGTTTTGAATCAGAATCAAACATATAATCGAATAGGAAGATATTTAATGAATAAAGTCCGAAATAAACAAGCATCTTCTTAGATAACTTCCTATCAAGGAACATAACAAATGGGGTAAATAAAAACTGGAATATGCTCAGCAGTTTCCAAACAATTGGTGTGAACAAATAACTTACTATGAATATATTTAACCCGTTAGCACTATAACTTTGCAAAAATGTAAGTATTGTTGATATACCTAATCCTACGATAATAAATGGCTGTATTGTGTAAAGAGCACAGTCAAATGCTACAAAGTCTCTATCCTTTATTGCCTTTTTCATGAGCTTAAAGAAAAATCTTGAAGCAACATCTGCAAATCCCTGCATCCATCTTTTTCTTTGTTTCCAGGACTGTTTTAATGTCAAGGGTTTTTCATCGTAAACTATTGCATTATGAGCCCAGCCTACTTTCTCACCATTTAAAACCAATTTACATGTAAACTCCAAATCCTCTGTCAAACATGTAGCGCCCCATCCTATTTCTTTGAGCACCTCTGTATCAATACAAAATCCTGTTCCACCTATTTGGTTTGTTAATCCAAGGTTAGACCTTGATAATTGGAACAATCTATTAGCTGTCCAGAATGAAATAGAATAGGATTCCGATATCCATGAATCATGTGGATTTTTGCTGTCTATGTATCCCTGAACCACTTTATATCCTTCACAAAGTTTTTTATTTAACTCTTTTAAGAAGTTTTTGGAAGCTAAATTATCTGCATCGAACACAACAACTGCGTCGTATTTCTTATCCATTTGAAATAAATTATTAAACATCCATTCCAATGCAAATCCTTTACCTCTTTTATTAGCATCAAATCTTTCAAAAACCTCTGCACCGTGTTCCCTTGCAATTCTTGCTGTATTGTCGCTACAGTTATCAGCTATTACAAATATATCGTAAAGCTCCTTTGGATAATCTAATTTTTTTAAACTATCAACAATATTGCCTATTACCATTTCCTCATTGTGAGCTGCAACCAAAAGAGCAAATGATTTTTCAGGTTCAATATTCTTGATTTTTTCTTTCTTTCTATAAAGTCCAAATAATGAAATAATCATGTAATAAAGAGTTATTAAAAATATTGCAATTTGAAAAAAGAATGTAGCATTAAAAATAAGTCCTTTCATGATAATTCCTCCAAAAATTTATTCAGTCTACTACTATTATTTTTTGATATAACACATATTGTTTATACTTTTATCTATCGCCATAAACAATTATACACACCTTCTAAAGGCTTCAAAAGACTGACCTGCCAAATTTAATAATTTATTTACAAAACCGCAATAAATAATACAAAATATTGACTGTAGAATAAAATCATTTGTTTTGATATAATTATCTCAGGAGTTTTTATGTTTATTTAGGGAGGTAAAATATGTCGGAAAGGAAAAAAAGCAAAAAGAAAAAACGTGGAATTCTAAATATATTAGTCCTTGCAATTTTATTGATTACTTTATTTGTTGGAGCTGCAGGAATTGGAGTCGCTCTTGCAGTCGTTAAATCTGCTCCTGATATCGATGCCAATATACTTGATAATTTAAAACAAAGCAGCAAAATATACGACAAAGATGGCAATTTCATAGAAGATTTTTCCGATATACAAAATAGAACTATAGTCCAATACAAAAAAATTCCAAAACACTTGAGAGACGCGTTTGTAGCCATCGAAGACGAGCGATTTTGGACTCATCATGGGATAGACCCCAAAAGAATTATTGGAGCTGTATGGCATGACATTAAAACAATGTCGAGGGAGCAAGGTGGCTCAACTATAACACAGCAGCTAATCAAAAATATTGCGCTTTCCCCCAAAAAGGATATTACAAGAAAACTTCAGGAATGGTATCTTGCAATTCAATTAGAAAGAAAACTTTCAAAAGAGCAAATACTTGAAGCATATTTGAACACAATCTACCTTGGCGGAAGCGCATATGGAGTCCAAGCTGCCGCTAACTACTATTTCGGCAAGGACGTTCAGGAGTTGACTATCGGCGAAAGCGCTCTTATTGCCGGATTGACACAAAGCCCATATAAATATTATCCTTATAGCAAGAAAAATCAAGAAAATCCTCAGGTATATTTAAATAGACAAAAAACAGTATTAAATAAAATGCTTGAACACAAATATATAACACAGGAAGAATATGACCAGGCATTAAAGCAAAAGCTTGTTTTCAAAACAAAAGAACAAGCAAATACCATGAAATACCAGTGGTTTATTGAACCTGCAATTGATCAGATAGCACAAGAACTTTCAGACAAATTAGGTATAACCGAAAGCGAAGCTAAACAAAGACTAAGAACAGGCGGATATAATATCTATCTGACAATCGATACTAAAATTCAAGACGCAGCAGAATCAGTATTAAATGACGAAACTTATTTTAAGCAATTTAAATTAAAGGCATACTCATCCGATGGTAAATCTGAGCCAGTAGTTCAACCTCAAGCTGCAGCAGTTATTATGGACTATCATAATGGAGAAGTAAGAGCAATTGTTGGAGGAAGAGGACCTCACCCCTTAAGGTCGTTGAACAGAGCTACTGAAGTTAAAAGACAGCCTGGTTCATCGATAAAGCCTCTTGCAGTTTATGCCCCTGCAATTGATACAAAAGTAGCTACTGCCGGGACTGTCATAGAAGATTCTCCATTTAGTTCTGAATTATCGGCAGCCTACGGCGGCTGGGAGCCAGATAACTATGATAAAACCTACAGAGGTTATTTGACAGTCAGAGAAGCCATTACAAGGTCGATTAACGTAGTAGCAGCAAAATTATTAACACAGGTTGGTATTGGAACCTCTGTTGATTATCTGCAGAATAAATTTCATTTATCGACGATAACAAAATCGGATAAATATATAGCACCTTTATCACTTGGAGGCCTAACTGAAGGAGTTCTTCCAATCGAAATGGCAGCAGCATATGGAGTATTTGGAAACCAGGGAGTGTATTCTGAACCTATACTATATACAAAGGTAACTGATAAATACAATAATGTAGTTCTTGAAAAAACTTCAAAACAATCTCCATCAATTTCAAAGCAAGCAGCTTATATAATGATAAGCATGATGAAGGATGTTACAACAAAGCCTTATGGAACTGGTAACAGAGCAAGATTTGGCTCAATGCCTGTTGCAGGTAAAACAGGAACTTCTTCAGACAGCACAAATGTGTGGTTTTCAGGTTTAACCCCATATTACTCAGGCTCGATTTGGATAGGCCACGATAAACCTAATACTTCAATACCATCATTAAAGAGCTCCCTTGCTGCAAAAATATGGGGAGATATCATGAAAAAGGCACATGAAGGGCTAAAGGTTGTGGATTTTGAAAAACCTACCGGTTTAGTAACTGCTCAAATTTGCCTCGACTCTGGGAAAGTTCCTTCAGACCTATGTTCAAAAGACCCGAGAGGTTCAAGAGTTGTTACTGAAATGTTTATAGAAGGCACTCAACCTGTTGAAATATGCGATGTTCATATTACTGCGGATATAGATACCAGAAACGGTAAACTTGCTACAGATACAACACCTTCACAATATAGAAGCACTAAGGTATTTATAAAGAGAGACTATACTCCATCCAAACCTTTGCTCGACCAAAAATATGTTGTTCCTAATGATTTTTCTAATATAGTTGATGCCCCAACAGGTGAAACTAATAATGAAGGCCAAACTGATGGGCAAAATAATGAGCAAAACAACGAGCAAAGTAACGGAAATACTACCCCGCCTTCAAATTGATTATTAAGTTATGTAAATTTTGAGCCTCATGATTTATTTCATGGGGCTCATAATGCATTACAACAATATATAGCCTGTTTTGCTATTGTTTTTCGTCATTTGTTAATCTTCTTTTTAGTTTCATAAAGTTTTATTACTTCTTCAAGCGCCTTTGTTATTATTGGCGCTCCAAATTCAACGTCGTCCTGCCCTTCCATTTTGCCAACATCTCCAACACCAACAATAACTGGAACATCGTAGTCGTTAAGTATATCAACGGTATCTCCCTTTATAATTTTATCGTCCTTTGCATACCCATCTTTATCAACAGCATAATCTATTACATTTCCTTGATTGTCAATTGAAACGTCAACCTCCACTCCAGTTACTCTACTGCTGTTCGCTGCTACTGCAACGACACCCATAACTTCAACGTCATTTGATTTTAAAATTTGAGCCATCGCTTCTTCTCCACTGCCCCTATGAGTATTTCCTCTATCATCAACCATAACAACCACTGGGTCATATGGAGTTTCTTTAATAAGTTCAATTATTTCTTCGCCTGATAGCAACGTTGGATTTCCTGCAGAACGAGAAATTACTCTTCCTCCTATTTTTTGAGTAGCAATCTCAATCGCTTTTTTTGCATTTAAGTCACCATCAGTAACTAATATTACTCTTTTCTTCATCAAATCAACTCCTAGCTCTTTGTCTTTGGATTAAATAGAAGGGCCATTATATATCCAAAGAATACAGCAGCTGCTATTCCTGCTGCAGTTGCCTTTACCCCTCCAGTAAATGCTCCAATCAGCCCGTATTTATCAACTTCCTTAATTGCTCCTTTTGCAAGGCTATAGCCAAAACCTGGGAGAGGAACAGTTGCGCCGGCCTTGCCAATTTTTACGAGCGGCTCATATACTCCTATAGCTCCTAAAATAACACCAGCAGTAACAAAATAAACAAGTATTCTTGCTGGAGTTAAATTGGTTTTATCCATTAATATTTGACCAACAGCACATATAGCTCCTCCAATCAAAAATGCCCAGATGTAATCCATCATATTGTAACACTCCTCTCTATAGTCACTGCATGAGCAATCCCAGGAATAGATTCGCCCTGCTGTGTGCTTGTTGGGCTTAGAAGAGCTCCTGTAGAAACAATCATAATTCTATTTAAATTGCCCTGCATCATCTGGTTATACAAATATCCTCCAAATACTGTCGCAGAGCAACCACACCCACTTCCTCCTGCATGAACATCCTGAGTTGTTAAATCAAATATTTCAATTCCTGCATCTGTATATTTAGAAGTAATATCATATCCATTTTGCTTTATTATATCAGCAGCAATTTGAAATCCTACCTTCGCTAAATCTCCTGTCATTATAAGATCGTAGTCAGCTGCAGTAAATCCAGTATCCTTAAAATGTCTTAAAATTGTATCTGCCGCTGCTGGTGCCATTGCCGCGCCCATATTATTTGCATCTGTAATACCAAAATCAACTACTCTTCCAGTTGTAATGTAAGTTACATATGGCCCTCCACCACGAGCACCCAAAACTACAGCACCAGCACCCGTAACAGTCCATTGCGATGTCGGCGGCCTTTGGTTGCCATGTTCTAATGGAAATCTATACTGTCTTTCTGCAGACGAAAAATGGCTTGAGGTTGCTGCTATAGTTATATCCGCAAATCCTCCATCAATCATCATTGATGCAAGACTTAAGGATTCTGTTAATGTTGAGCAAGCGCCATAAAGGCCGAAGAAAGGTATTCCAAGTTCCCTCGCCGCAAAGCTCGATGAAATAATTTGGTTTAAAAGGTCCCCTGCAAATAGGTAATCTACTTGATCTGGCGCTAAATTTATTTTATTCATTGCAAGCCTGACAGCTTCTCGCAACATTTTAGATTCTGCTTTTTCCCAAGACTTTTCAGCAAAAGTATCATCCTCAAGAACTATGTCAAAATAGTCTTTTAAAGGTCCCTGACCTTCTTTGGGTCCTACAATTGTAGCAGTAGATAAGATTGAAGGTGGATTTTTTAGCTTTACTGTGTGAATCCCTAATCTTTTTTCTGCCATAATCTCACCTCACAAACATCTTGACAAGGAAATAAATTATTCCAACTATAATCGATGATGAAATTCCATATACGAGAATTGGTCCTGCTATAACAAACATTTTTGCACCAACTCCAAATATATATCCTTCTCTTTTATATTCCATAGCGGGTGATACAATAGAATTAGCAAATCCTGTGATAGGAACTATTGAACCTGCCCCAGCATATTTACCTATATTATCATATACACCAAGTCCAGTTAAAAAAGCTCCAAGAAATACCATAATAGATGCTACATAAGAACCTACTTCATCCCTCGGTATCCCCATTGAAAGGAATATATTCATTACAAGTTGACCAACATCGCAAATCAATCCACCAACTACAAAAGCAAATATAACGTCCTTCAATATTGAAGATTGGGGGATTGTTTTTTGAACCATCTGTTGATAGATATTTTTTATTTCATTTTCCTTTCGTTTTTCCAATTACCTTACCTCCTTTATTTTTTCATTTTCACCAACAATAAAGGATTGAAGGTTTACTTTGTTTTTATCGTAATCAAATCTTTGCAATTTATCTTCTCTTTGTCTTACCAAAATTGCATCCTGTTTTCTATAGTTATAATACATTCTAACACCTCCGGCTAAATAATATTTTTCCCCCTTTAAATAAAAAATAAACAAAAAAAATAAGCTGCACTTAGCAGCTATTTCATTATTTCTCTTAAATATTTAATTATCTTTTTTTCAATTCTTGAAACTTGAACCTGAGATATTCCTAACATCTCAGCAACCTGGTTTTGAGTCATATCCTTGAAATATCTTAATAATATAATTTGTCTTTGTCTCGGTTCCAATCTATTTATTACTTCTTTTAATGCTATTTTATCGATGTCATCTACATCAATCTCCTTATCCTCGCTTACCTTGTCTATTAATAAAACTGGTGAACCGTCATCATGATGTATTGTGTCATAAAGGTATTCTGGCGCGTTTAAACTATCGAGGCACATAACAACATCTTCAGAAGTTATACTCAGCTCCTTTGAAATTTCTTCGATAGTCGCCTCTCTTCCAAATTCTATTGCCAATCTTTCCTTTGCCAGTTTTACCTTCCTTGCAGTTTCCTTCATATTCCTACTTACTTTAATTATACCATCATCCCTCAAAAATCTTTTAACTTCTCCTAAAATCATTGGAACTGCATATGTAGAAAATTTTACATTAAATTCTGGATTGAAATGTTTAATTGCCTTTATAAGTCCAATGCATCCTATTTGAAATAGGTCATCGTATTCATATCCTCTGTTTAAAAATTTTTTTACAACCATAGACACAAGTCCAAGGTTGGATTTAACTATTAAATCCTGAGCCGACTGGTCTCCTTTTTGGCTCCTTTTAATCATATTCAAAAGCTCATCCTGATTCTCATATATATTAGCCATGGGCGAATCTTTTGCCATATCAATTCCCCCATATCATATATTTTTAAATTCTTTGGTCATTATTACCCTTGTTCCTTTTCCTAATTCTGATTCAACTTCTAAACTGTCCATAAAAGTTTCCATAACAGTAAATCCCATGCCTGAACGTTCAAGCTCCGGCCTTGATGTGTAAAGAGGTTGTTTTGCAAGTTCAACATCTTCTATTCCTCTTCCATAATCTATAACTTCTATTATCAATTTTCTTCCCTCTATTTTGCACTTTAATACAACAGTCCCTAATTTATTCTCATAGCCATGTATTATTGCATTCGTAACAGCCTCAGAAACAGCAGTCTTAACATCGGATAATTCCTCAATCGTCGGGTCCAATTGAGATGCAAATGCTGCCACTACCACCCTTGCAAATGATTCATTTTGAGATTTGCTCGGGAATTCCAATTTCATTTCATTTTGAAACATAATATATCCCCCTTTACATTTCCAATAAGGCTTGTTGTAATCCATTGTATTCTTTAATTATCTTAAACATACCGCCTAGTTCAAATACCTTTCTTATATTCGGCTTTAAATTGATTATGCTTACCTTTCCATCCAATTCCTTTACCCTTCTATATCTGCCTATAACGACTCCTATGCCTGAGCTGTCCATAAAATTCACGCCGTTAAAATCAAAAATTAAATTTTTTGCTCCAATCTCATCGATTTTATTGTCAATCTTTATTCTTACTTCTTCCGCAGTGTGATGGTCAAGTTCACCAATTAATTTAACCACCAACGCTTTTTCCTTATCTTCAAAGATTACTTGCACACAAATCCCCCCATTCACTTGTCATAGTATATATATTCTATGTGTTCCATTATTTTCCTGCAAAAATTCCAAAATTTTTTATAGCAATTATAATTTGAGCAATGGTGTAATTTTATCTGTATAATATATTTTTAAGACATGCAGTGGTCTTGTCATTGCAACATATAATAGCTTAGCGTCCAATTCGTCGTCTTTGTATAATTCATCATTGGCGTTTGAAATGAAAACTGCATCAAATTCCAAACCCTTAGCAAGGTATGAAGGCAGCATTACAAACCCACCCCTGTATTCATCTTCCTTTCCAGTTAAAATATACGGCTTATTATCTGAATTGCTGAAAATCTCGTTTAACCTGAAACATTCATCAAGAGTTTTAGTTATTACCGCAAATGATTTAAATCCTTCAATCTTTAACTCATTTACAGTCTTGTCTATGTCTTTAACAATATCCTCGATACTGCTATAGCCTTCATACTTAACATCTTCTCCGTGCCTTATAACTGGCTTTGCTGGAATAAGCTTTGGATTGTTTATTTTTCTCAAAACTTTATTTGCTTCATTCATTATTTCAATTGTCGTTCTGTAGCTTTCTTCTAATGTTAACAAATTACATCTGTCTTTGAACACAATGTTTGAAACTTCGTCCCAGTCCTTAATTCCCCTGTATGAATGTATTCCCTGGGCTAAATCGCCCAATATAGTAAATGATGAATCCTTAATAATGCTCTTTAACATCAAAAGCTGAAATACGCTGAAATCCTGAGCTTCATCTATAACTATATGCTTAACCCTTATCTTTTCACTCATACCAAATACAACGTATTTTATATATACAAGCGCTGCTAAATCTTCTATCTCATAAACCTTCTGGGCCTTATTTTTATTATGATTGCTTTTAATAATTTCAATCAAGCCATCTGCATAGCTGTTTGCCAAATTATAAAGTTTTGGGCTGTCCATAAAACAATCGTAGTATTGTTCTACCTTCAATGGCTTTATTTTTGAGATATAGCTTTTCACAGCCGTTTTAGATGATGCCTTTACCCTTTCTATAAGTTCGTCTTTTTTATTGATTAAACCTGAAATAATTTTTCTTCTTTCATCGCTATCCTCAATTTTTCTTTTAACTAGAATTACTTTTTTATCGCATTCAGTTTGGATGTTGTTAATAATTTCTTCCACCTTTAATTTTAATCTATTTGATAAATGTTTTTTAATTTCATCAACTCTTTTTAAATAGGGTAAATCTTTATATTCATTGATAAACAAATATTGAATTTCATCGTATGAATAAACTACTATATTTGCTATCTTGAAATCTTCCTTAGGAATAAAGTTTTCTTCAATTTCCTTTAAATACTCGTCTATTGCATTTTTAAAATACATGGAAGACTTGAATTCAGACGATTTAATGATATTTTCCACGTCTTTATTCTTTGACCTTAGCTCAACTATGCTTGATAGCTTGAAATTTAAATCTATAAGCTTATATCTTTTCTCAAGAACATCAAATGCAAATTCTTCAAATGTAGTTTGTTTAACCTTATCAACCCCAAGCTCGGGCAATACTTCTGAAATGTAGTTTAGAAAAAATTTGCTTGGCGCTATTATCATAAAATTTTCAGGGAGAAATTCCTTCTCGTAGGTATAAATTAAGTATGCAATTCTGTGAAGTGCTATTGTAGTCTTGCCGCTTCCTGCGGCTCCCTGAACAATCAGTGGCTTCCACATATCAGCTCTAATAATCCTGTTCTGCTCCACCTGAATAGTTGAAACTATTTCCTTAAGCCTGTTATCAGCGCTTGCACCTAAAAAAGCCTGAAGAAATTCATCGTTTGTGGTAATGTCTATGTCGAACATGTTTATTAGATTACCATCTTCAATCGAATACTGCCTTTTTAAAGTAATCTCGCCATTTATAATCCCATCAACACAGCTATATTTAGCACTTCCAAGTCTTTCTTCATAATATAAATTTGCAATTGGAGCCCTCCAATCCACAACTAAAACCCTTTTGTTTTCGTCATCGATAAAGGACATTTTTCCAATATATATTTTTTCGCTTTCTAAAGCTTCATTTTCTTTAAAATCAACTCTGGCAAAGTATGGTTTTTCCTTTGCATCGGCAATTTTTTCAAGCTTTTTCTCAAGGCTTGCTTGAAATTGGGTGCTAATCATAAGTTCAATATAGTCCTGGCTGGCATCTGCGTTTATATGCTTTGTAGTATAATCAACCTTCTTATCGATTAAAGCCTTTTTAAGCATCAACTCTTCGTGGTATTTTCTTGCAAAATCAAGCATATAGGACAGCCATTTGCTTTCATAATTATAGTCAGGGTGTTCTTTTATCGACACTCTTTCACATCCTTTCTATAAATAGTAAAGGCCCGAAAATAAATTCGGACCTTATTAACTAATCAAATAGCATTACTTTACCAATTCTTGAATATATCTTGGCAATACGAAGCATGCTTTATGAATTTCTCTTGTATAGTATTTTGTGTCTATCTCAGGTATTTTAGTTGTATCAACTTCTGTAGGGTCGTATTTCTTTGAACCTATAGTAAAGCTCCAGTATCCACCTGGGTATGTAGGTATTGCAGCCATAAACAACTTTGTTATTGGGAATATAGCCTTTGCATCGTTGTGAACCTTTTTAACTGTATCAGGTAGGTAGAATGGAGTTTCGGTTTGTGCTATAAATATACCATCTTCAGTCAATGCGTTGTATATATCCTTGTAGAAGTTTCCGCCAAAAAGACCCTCTGCAATGCTGAATGGGTCAGTTGAATCTACTATTATGACGTCAAATTCGTTTTTATGTTCCTTAACATATTGAATTCCATCGCCTACAAATATTTCGCATCTTGGGTCGTCAAGTGCACAACTTATTTCTGGAAGATATTTTTTGCACTCATCTATAACATCTCCATCTATCTCGCAAAGAACAGCCTTTTCAACGCTTGGATGCTTTAATATTTCTCTTATTGCTCCACCATCTCCACCACCAACTACCAAAACCTTCTTAGGATTTGGATGTGTAAAGAGAGGAATATGTGAAATCATTTCATGGTAAACAAATTCATCCTTTATTGTTGTTTGAACTATTCCATCAAGAACAAGCATTCTTCCAAAAACATCTGTATCTACAATTGCAAGGTCCTGATATTGAGTCTTTTTTCTAACTAAAGTTTCCTTAACCTTATAAGTCATTGCAGCACCATCAATCTGCATTTCCTTTAACCACATTTCCATACTCTCTTTCCTCCCTTTTGTAAACTATACGATATTAAATTGTAACACTATTTTTTTCCCTTGACAAGATAAAATATTATTTGTGTTTATATTTGCAAATGGAAAATTTTTTGATATAATTAGAATGTTAGGATGTTTAAAGGGGAGTAGCTGCCCGAAAGGGATGATAAAGTCAACATACTGGCAGTAGCCTGGCTTTATCGGCATTATGCGAGCGAGACCTTTAGCACAGTGTTTTGCATTGTGCTAAAGGTCTTTTAATTTTGTGTTAGGAGGGGCATTATGGCATTATTAAAAACTTTTTTACTAGTTCTCATTGCAGAAATGGGAGACAAAACCCAGCTGCTTGCTGCAGCACTTGCTAGCAAATATAAACCAAGGGACGCTGCTATTGGAATATTTATTGCAACATTGCTGCTTAATTTGATTGCAGTTTTATTGGGTAGCAGCATAGGATGTTTTATTCCTATGAACACAGTTCAGATTATTGCAGGGGTATTGTTCATTTTTTTTGGATTTATATCCTTAAGAGAAGATAACGATGAGGAAGAAGAAGAGGTAAAGCAATCCAAATGGAAATTGCCCGCATTTATTATTGTAACCTTCGCTTTTTTTATTGCAGAGCTTGGGGACAAGACTCAAATCATGACATTTACTCTTGCAGCACAATTTAACAGCCCTGGACAGGTTTTAATTGGTTCAGTAATAGGCATGTTTATTGCAGACAGCATAGGTTTTTTATTCGGAACACTAATGAGCCAGAGGCTACACGAAAAACATATTAAAATGATTGCAGGATTTGTATTCATATTTTTCGGACTAATAACCCTTTATTCATCGTTAAAATCACTTGAAAATCCACTAATATTCGTATCGTTAGTTATTGTTGTCGGCATAGCAGTTTATTTCATCAAATTTAAGAAAAAAAATAATAGATGGATTGAATTTTAATTTTTAGATTTTAAAAAGCCCATGTATAATTAATCATACATGGGTCTAATTTTTTAACAACATAAATTTAGCTAAGTTTAACCTCTATCTGCTTGAAAATCAACCTTTGTTCTGCAGCATTCCTTCAACTACCTTGCTTTTCTCACACTTACCAAGTGCAAGCAGTTTATTATAAATTTTTTCAGCCTCGCTGCGTTTGTTTTCCAAAATATAAGTTCCTACCATTTTAATTAGAAATTTTTCTTCTATTCTCACATACTCCGTCTTAATCGCTTCATCGACAACCCTTTTAAAGCTTTCCACTGCATTTGTATAATCCTTCATCTTGTATTGTTCAAGGGCAATCTGCATATATAGATAAAGTTTTTCATTATTATTTAAAGTTTCAAGTTTCAGTCCTTCGTTTAAAACTTCAAGCGCCTTCTTTCTGCTATAAAGACTTGCGCTCTGATATCTTCTGCTAACATCCTTTAAATCCTTTACAGGCCTTTTGGATTGATAAATCACAACCGCTAAAACGAATACAATCAATATAATATTTCTTGCCGTAGCCGGCATAAAATCTAAGAAGTCTGAAAATCCAATAAGCAGTATTATTATAAACAGCAGAAATATCATGGTCCTGAATGATTTTTTATCCGTCACAACTAAACCTCCTAATCGATGTAGTTTATATAATTAACTATATTAGCTTTCTCGTCTATATAGCCTTCAATTAAATCCTTCTTGCATGTCATGATAGTTGTAATTCCAGGTCCATGCCCCATTTTAATACAGTCGCTGTGAATTACAACGCCAATGCTGACTGCTCCTTTTAAATAGCCTCTGCCGTATGTGTTGTCGCAGTCCCTTAATAAGACAATATCTCCAAATCTTAATCTATCAAGTCCAAGTCTTTTAATTTCTTCTATATCTTCGGTCATTAAATCGTAATCACCTGAGAATGCAGTCGCTGCACCTATACCTGAACCCATAAGATATGCTGGAACCTCTGCTGCAACTGGAACCGACAATCTGCCATCCTGCTCTTTTATTGGAATGTTTAAAAACAGCCTTGGGTCGATATTCATAACTTCGATTTCAGGATAATCTAATAACTTCAAGCCCTGTCCAAATCCCTTAATTAAAATTTTATCATCTATGGCCATTTTTTCTAAATCTTCTTGTTTAAATTGTATTAATACGTGGTCTATTCCGCCATGTTTTCCTATCACATATCCCTTTGCACCCTTTGCATCGCCTGTAACAACCCTGGCCTCATTTCCAATGCACGCAAATATCATAAGCGCTCCGTTTTCATTTTTGTCTTCATTTCTAATTGAAACGCCAGGTTCAACATGGTCGCCTGACCATCCAAAGGCACTATCTCCCACTTTAACATTATAGCTTATTCCTCCAGTTGCAGGCAGCACATGTGCCCTTCCGTTAACGTCGACTCTGAATGGTGTAGGATTTATAGGGTGATGTATCTTCCCTTGAACTGATTGCATGACTACCTTTTCAAAATTTGTTTTTAGCATATTTATCCCCCTTATGATTTAAAAGTCTTTATTTTATTATGCCATATGCTTTTAATTTTTTAAATATTCTTTAAAGATATTCAAAGACACTGCTTGATATTTTTTAAAATTTTGAGGAATAATATAATTGCAAAAACTAAGTCATTTAATTGAATTTATAGTAATAAATAATCATTCTTTGGAGGTGAAACTATGGTTAGAAAGAGCAAGAAAGGAATACTTGGAAAGGCGCTGCCAACAATGTCAAAGCGTTATAAAATAGGACCTGGAATTGATTTAATAGATGAAAAATTCCGTGAAACATTTGGATACCGCAGAAGAGATGAGAGATAATTTTTTAGATAACAATATAGCCCATGAAAATCCATGGGCTATAATAATTAAAATTATAGAGCTCTATCGATGGCTTCTTTATCAAATCCAACTATTATCTTGCCATTGATGTCTATAACAGGAACTCCCATTTGTCCTGACCTTTTAACCATTTCCATAGCTGCAGCTCTATCTGCTGCTACGTTCTTTTCAGTAAATGGCACATTTCTCTGTCTAAGGTAATCCTTTACCCTTGTGCACCATGGTCAAGTTGGAGTTGTATATACAGTTATAGCCATAAAAATTCCTCCTTTAAAATTATACCTATATAGGGTATATTGACTTCTAATGTTATTATAATCAATATAACCTGAAAAATCAACTATTTAGCCAAAATTTGACTTCTTCAAATTCTCTATTTGTAATATTGAATTTTTCTATTAAGATATTATCTATTTCTTCTATATTAGTTTTCCCCTGCTTTAAAACAATATCCTCAACATCTTTTATAAAATCTGGGATTTTAATCCGGATGAGATTATATGGGTAATATTCGTATAAATCGTCTCCAAG
This sequence comes from Caloramator mitchellensis, assembly GCF_001440545.1. Lineage (NCBI taxonomy): Bacteria > Bacillati > Bacillota > Clostridia > Eubacteriales > Clostridiaceae > Caloramator > Caloramator mitchellensis. The sequence goes on along the minus strand of NZ_LKHP01000003.1, from coordinate 191,164 downwards.
TTTTTTTAGCATTGTTTTAATATAAAACTCATATATTGAACTGTTTAAAACCCCTGCTAAAAATTCATAGCTATATATTTCTCTAAACATCCCATTTATAACAAGCGCATATACATCCGCACTGAATAAATTTCCCCTATCGATTGCAAACCTATTAGAATTAGCCTTAAATGGAAAAACTATCTTTTTATCTTCAAAAATAGTCAAATCCCGCCCCCATTGAAGTTGAAACCATTTTCTAAATCCGTTTTTGCACTCTCTTCTTTTTTCTAACCTTTGCCTGAATCTTCCAATATATTCAATAGCGTTGTTATACTTATATTCATCATCGATTAGGTTTGAATATATTATAAATTTATCTGCATACTCAACGGTGAATTTTTTGATATTTTTGCTCTTTATCCATGGCCTTAACAATTCTTTTTCAATATTCAAATATTCAGCATCTTCCATTGATACAATAAATGCATCGTCGCACCCAGTTATAATCCCCTGATATGTATTTGCAAATTGTCCAATCTCTACTCCTTTAATTTTATTTAGTATACTCTTTTCAATTGAATTTAAAAACTGCCATCTGCCATTTTCAATTTCCCTTTTCAAAACTTCAACGTGTTTTGTATAATTGTATTTTTTTCTATTTATATCCTCAAATATATCGTTTATATTTTTTTCTAATGTTGTGAATCTAATGTAATCTATCTTATCAAGCTCATTTGTTTTTGAAAAGTCAATAATAATATTGTCTATTCCAGCCCCTTTAAAGACCCTTAAACCATAGAAGTCTATTATTTTGTTTACAGTTCCACTTCTTAGAATATATTTTCTAATTCCTTCTGCGTTTTGAGCCTCAAGCAAATATCTTGAAGTAAAGAATAAAAATCTTCCTCCTGTTTTTATAGAATCTATTGCTTTTTTGATAAAGCAATAGGACAAATCACCCTTATCATAGAATACATCTCTAAAATTTACTGCTATTTTATTCCTGTAATCCCCATTAATTATTTTATGTCCCATATACGGAGGATTTGCAATTATAAAATCAAATTGCTCTTTGCAGTCCAAAATAAAATCCTTTAAGATAATGTTTTGAGGTAAAACTCTGCTTTTTCTATAAAGTTCAATGCTTGTTATTTTTATTGCTGAAGAATCTATATCGTATCCAAATATATTGTTTTTAATAACATGCTCATTTGGTTTTTCAATTCCCAATTCCTTAGCAAATTCTACTAACATATTGTAAACATATAACAAAAAATATCCGCCACCACAGGAAGGGTCAAGTATTTTTATATAAGTATTTTTTTTATACTCTTCCAAACTTATTAAATCCTTAACCATAAAATCAACAACTTCTTTTGGAGTATATACGCTTCCTTTATCCTTTTTATCCTCTTTTTTTAATAATTCCTGGTATGTTTCACCTAAAAAATTTGCAACTCCCCATTTTGAATAAAATTCATCCGTTCTATCTTGACCGGCAATCAAACAGTCATATGTGACATCAATCTCCCTTAAAAATTCCTGCAGCATGTTATCCTCCAAAGGTTTTAAAAGTCAATTTATTTTTGCAACTTCATTCCAATCTATGTATTTATTTAATTTTTCTATAAGCTTTTCAAGGTATAGCTTATCCACCTCGTCAAATCGATTAAAATTAGGGCTGTCTATATCCAAAACGCCGTATAAAACATCATCTTTAATTATTGGAACCACAATTTCTGAATTCGACGCGCTGTCGCAGGCTATATGTCCTTCAAATTCATGAACATTAGGAACGACATATGTAATTCTATCCCTTGCTGTTGTCCCGCATACTCCCTTTCCTATCTTAATTCTTGTGCAGGCAGCTTTGCCTCCAAATGGCCCTAATACGAGTTCACCATTCTTCATCAAATAAAAGCCCGCCCAGTTTATATCATCAATATTGTCATACAAAAGAGCTGCTATATTACATAGGTTCGCAAGGACGTCCTTTTCAGCAGACACCCAGCTCTCTATTCTGTATAGCAGCATTTTATAGAACATTTCTTTATTTTCTGCAATTATTTTAGCATTGTTTTGCAATGTAATCCCTCCCCTGAAAGTCGATTAGCTTATATACATTATAGAACCCTGTAGCTATGTTTTCAAGCAAAAAATAATAAAGGGCACGTAGCAATCTACCTTGCACCACTATAGATAGCTTATTACCCAACCATGATCTTCCGACCATGATAGAGCAGTTCACCACCTATAATGATGGTTCGTTCGACCATCCAGGATATCTACGCACCTGCATGCAACCTCTCGGCTGCATGCAAGCACTAGCACTAGTAGCTTGCTAGAACCTAAGCCATATTAAGCTTACGACACCCTGGATGATCTTTGCTCGACCCTGCATGATAGGTTGGAACCCTACTACAATCAAATTAAGTTCGACTGCAATAAAGCTTTTCCCTACCATGCAGAATCTGCCCTCCGGCTGCATGTGAGCCTGCCAGGACCCACATGCAACCTTTGGTCGACCCATATACGACCCTTTCGGATCATATATAAGTCTTAGCTCAACTGCTACGTCCCCTTTACACTATATATTGTAACCCGTTTATAGCTTAATATTCATAGTATTTTATATCAATACTACTATATTCTGTAATTAATTTTCTATCTCCCCAATTGCCTCTTCTACACGCTTAACCAACATTCCGCTGTCTACTATTTTGCTTGCCCTATTAATATCAATATACATTATTCTGTCTTCATCTAAATGTTCTACTTCCTCTCTTATCAGTTTATAAGCTGCATCAGTTCCGTTTCCAAGCCTAAAGTCTCCTCTGAAATCAATAGCCTGAGCTGCAGCAAGATATTCAATCCCTAAAACCCTTGAAGCATTGTATATTATGCTCCTTGCCTTCCTTGCAGCTATTGTTCCCATGCTCACATGGTCCTCCTGGTTTGCTGAGGATGGAATTGAATCCACGGATGCAGGATGAGCAAGAACTTTGTTTTCAGAAACCAACGCTGCTGCTGTATATTGTGCAATCATAAACCCTGAGTTAAGTCCTCCCTTTTTAGTCAAAAATGCTGGTAAATCGTTTAATTGATAATTAACAAGTCTTTCTATCCTTCTTTCAGATACATTTGCAATTTCAGAAACTGCAATACCTAAAAAATCCATCGCAAGCGCCATAGGCTGACCGTGGAAGTTGCCGCCCGATATTACTCGCATTTCATCTTCAAATATCAGTGGATTGTCTGTAGCCGAGTTGATTTCTATTTCAACAACTTTTTTAACGTATTCAATGGCATCCTTGCTTGCACCGTGTATCTGAGGTATACATCTTAATGTATAGGCATCCTGAACTCTTATCTCTCCCTGTCTTGATGTGAGGCTGCTTCCTTCTAATAATCTTAACATATTTCTTGCACACTTCATCTGGCCTATCTGCGGCCTAACTTCATGCACCCTGTGATAATATGCATCAGTAATGCCCCTTAAAGCTTCAACTGTCATAGCAGCTATTATATCAGACGCCTTTGCAAGGTTAATAGCATCATACAATGCAAGTGCTCCTATTGATGTCATAACCTGTGTTCCATTAATTAGAGCCAAACCTTCCTTTTCAACAAGCTCCACAGGCTCAATCCCGGCTCTTTTTAACGCCTCAGCACCGCTCATTCTTTCACCGTTATAGTATGCTTCGCCTTCGCCTATCATTACAAGCACCATATGCGAAAGTGGTGCTAAATCACCGCTGGCACCTAATGAACCCTTTTCATATACAACAGGAACTACTCCTTTATTTAGCATTTCAATCAATGTATTTAAAGTTGACAATCTAATACCTGAATATCCCTTTGATAGAGCATTTGCTCTTAATAGCATAATTCCCCTTACAATTTCTGCATCAAGTTCATTTCCAACTGCTGTTGCATGAGATACTATTAAATTTCTCTGTAGCCTTTTAGCATCATCTTTAGAAATTACTACTTCAGCAAATTTGCCAAACCCTGTAGTTATACCGTATTCTATTCTTTCTTCCTGAACAAACTTGTCAACAAGTGCCCTGGCCTTTTCAACTTTAGCCTTAGCATCTTCTGATAATTCGACTAAATATCCGTGTCTTGCAACATTAACAACATCTTCAATACTCAAATGGTGTCCGTCAATCACAACCTTGTTCATCATTTTACCCCCCTAAGTTAGTTTACAATAATATTATATCATTTGTTAGATTGTTTCGAAATATTTAAATTATTAAAATATTTTGTAGAACAAAAAGCCCTAAAAAGCTTTTAAGGCTTATTTAGGGCTGTAAAGACTATCTTTACTTATTCTTAACTACATAAGTATATATCCAGTAGCAGAGAACAAATCCCATAACTGCTGAAGTCCATGGGCTTCCAGTTATAGCTGGAATAATATTAGCTCCAAATCCTATATTTATTCCAAGCATTGCAAACACTGCAAGTAGAATACCTACCAAGGATTCACCAGCAACCATACCTGACGCAAGCAATACCCCAGTTTCTGTCTTTTCCTTGAGGGTATTTTCGTCGTTCTTGAACTTCTTGTCAACAAGAGACCTAACAATACCACCTATTACAACACCTGCACTTAAATGAATTGGAAGATAAAGTCCAAGCGCGAAAGGTAATATTGGAATGCCCATAAGTTCGCACATTACCCCAAATGAAATACCTGCAAGAACAAGTGTCCATGGGAGTTGTGATGTCATAATACCCTTAACAACCATCGACATCATTGTAGCCTGTGGAGCTGGAATATCCTTTGAACCAATTCCATAAGCTGAATGAAGCATTAAAATAACATAACCAATAGCTGCTGCTGAAGCTGCAGTTGCAAGGAACATTCCTATTTCAAGATTTTTTGGAGTTCCTCCGATAATTTGAGTCGTCTTTAAGCTCTGTGCAGTTCCACCTGCTATTGCTATTGCAACGCAAACAATACCGCCTGCAATTATTGCTGCAACCATAGCTTTATCGTCAGCATATCCTGTAATCTTTAAAATACCTGTTATAAATAAAAGTGATGAAATAGTCATACCTGAAATTGGGTTGTTTGATGTTCCGATAACACCAACAAGTCTTGCTGATACAACAGAGAAGAAGAATGCAAAAATAATTATAAACACTGCACCAGCAACTGGAACATTTGTCATTGGGAATAGCCAAGCCATTATGAATACGAATATAGCACCAGCTATAACATAAGTCATAGGAACGTCTACATCTGTTCTCTTTTGGCTTGCTTTTGCACCTATTCCAGCCATAGCTGACTTGAATGACTTTGCGATTGTTGGGAGTGCCTTTGCAATGCTTATGAATCCACCCGCTATAACCGCACCTGCACCAACGTATCTTATATACTTGCTCCAAATTGACCAAGCATCCATTTCAGCTATTGTAACTGCTGCTGGGAATAATGGAGTTGTAAGGCCAGCACCTATATACTTAATAAGTGGAATCAATCCAAGCCAAGCAACAAGTGCACCTGCAAACATATACATACCAATTTCAATTCCTACGATGTATCCAACACCTATTAATGCAGCTGTAACGTCAGCACCAAATATAGCACCTTGAAGAGGCTTAATTGTCCATTCTGGTTCATACTTCCAAAGTAGTAATCCTTCTGATAAGAATTTAAATATTCCGCCGCCAGCAACACCCGTCATCATAGTTTTAAATCCTGTTCCGCCAGCACTTGATGAAACCAAAACTTCCGCTGCTGCCATTCCCTCAGGATAAATAAGTTTTCCGTGTTCTTCAACTATTAAATATCTTCTTAGAGGAACAACGAATAAAATACCTAAAAGTCCGCCAAGAATTGCAACTACAGTAATTGTTCCAATAGTCAGTTCACTTCCAAAAATAATTACGGCTGGAATGGTAAATATTAGACCGCCTGCTAATGATTCACCCATTGAAGCCATTGCTTGAATCATATTTGCTTCAAGAATATTATTTCTTTTTAATATCCCCTTCAAAATACCTGTTGCAAGAATTGCACCAGGAATACCTGCAGCTATTGTCATACCAACCTTTAATCCAAGGTAAGTATTTGCTGCACCAAATACGATTGCAAAAATGATACCGATTAAAATTGATAAAACAGTCATCTCTGGCATAGCTTTGTTCACAGGAACATATGGAACATAATCATCGCCTGATATTCCACCGTATGCACCTGCTGAAAGCCCTTTGTTTTCAGCCATGATACCCCTCCTTATGTAATATTTTGTCGTATAATAAAATTAATTCTACAAGTTTGCAAAAAATCCTTCTTTTTTGAATAAAATTTTTCAAAAATTTTTAAAATAAAGTATATTCAAAATCAATAAATTGTCAAAAATGAACAAAAAATTGCACAATATGATAAGCATATTGTGCAAAAGTGCCAGGCACTTAAGATTAAGTTTTTTATTTTGCAAGCTCATATATAGCGTTTGCATATATCTTAGTTATCGAAATCAAATCCTCAACTTCTATATATTCATTTGCCTGGTGGATTACATCTGGTTTTCCTGGGAATAGTGGTCCAAAAGCCAGAGTATTTGGCATTTCCTTTGCATAGGTTCCACCGCCAATTGCTATAGGTTCACTGTCATCATTTGTAATATCCCTATAAACCTTCATAAGCTTTTTTACAAGTTCGTGGTCTTTTGCAAAATATAGTGGTTCCTGATGTGCCATTTTATCAACTTTTATTCCTGTTCCTTCAATCCTCTTATTAAATGGATTCATCATGTCTTCAAATTTATAAGTGCATGGGTATCTTAGGTTAAGCGCCATCGTAACTTTATCCTCATTCATTTCAACAACGCCTACATTGAAGGAAAGTTCCCCGGTTTCATCCTTTAAATAGCATCCAAAGGATTCACCCTTTGTTTCAAAGCCAACATACTTATTAAAAAAGTCAATAAAATGCTTGATATCGCTCTCTCCTAAATTAAGTTCTCCAAGAAGAGCAAACATCATCATAATAGCATTTTTACCATGTTCAGGTGTGCTTCCGTGGGCTGAAACTCCAAATGCTTTAACGATTAAAAGTTCTTCCTTTAATTCATATTTTAATTCAAAACCAGTTTTATTTATAAAATCATCTATTATTCCCTTTACAGATTCCACATTTTTAACTACAAGACCTGCTTCACAGTAATCTGGAACCATATTAGCCCTTTGACCGCCCTTTATATACTTTACTGAAACATCACCTTCAGGTTTTTTTACTAAATCCTTAATAACATTAAATACAGTTAATCCCTTTTCAGCATGAATGAGTGGAAATTCAGCATCAGGAGTAAATCCTGCAACAGGTGGTTTTTCATATTTTAAATAATAGGGTATGTCATTTGAACCTGTTTCTTCGTTAGTTCCAAATATAATTCTTACCCTCTTTGAAAGAGGTAAATTTAAATCCTTTATAGCCTTTAAACCATAAAGTGCAGCTATCATAGGTCCCTTATCGTCAAGTGCACCTCTTGCATAAATTTTTCCATCGTGTATTTCAGCACCATATGGTGGGTGTATCCATCCATCTCCCTCTGGAACAACATCAAGATGCCCTAAAACAGCTATGTAATCTTCTCCTTCACCAAATTCAGCATATCCAACATATCCATCCATGTTAACTGATTTAAATCCTAATTCTTCTGAAAGCTTTAGAGCATAATCGAGTGACTTTGCAACTCCCACACCAAATGGCATTCCTTCCTTTGGAGTGTCTTCAACGCTTTTAATCTTTAAAATTTCCTGAGTTGACCTTATTATCTCTTCTCTCATCTCATCGATTTTTTGATTAATATTCATACAAATCCCCCCTATTCTTGATTGCCTCTATCAAAGGCTATCCATCCTCTTCTATTTAAATATCTGAGATACATTATTAACCTATCATAAACAGGTTCTGCATCCTTTCCAAATTTCTCAAGCAATCTTTGGCCGATATCATAGACAGTATTTTGCCCATCTATAAGTTCCCAGACAGTTGAGCCTAAATTGTCAAGTTCCATATCAGAAACCGCAGGTTTTTTTACAAGCCATCTTAAAAATTTTTCAATAGGCTTGTTGTGATAAAAAATCAAATAAACTTTACCGTTTCTCTTTTCATATGTAGTATGTTTTTTTCTTGGAATATAGAGCAGAAAATTATCATCCTTTTTTTCCTTTGCCATATCATCACCCACCAAATAAATTAAGGAGAAGCAATTCGCCTCTCCTATATTTTACTATTAAACTGTTAATAGATTCAAGCATTATCCTTCTTTACTGAGAAATTATATACCCAGTAAGAGAATGCTAAAAGAACAACTGCAGCAGTCCATGGATTTGAAGTTAAAGCTGGAGCAATCTTAGCACCAAATGCAATATCAATTCCAAGACCTGCAAATGCAGCTACTAATATACCCATTAAAGCGTCCCCTGCAACCATACCTGATGCAAGAAGAACACCCTTTTCGATTTGTTCCTTTTGAGTCTTTTCATCATTCTTGAATTTCTTTTCAACAAATAATCTTATAAGACCTCCAACCAATATACCTGCACTTAGGTGTATTGGAAGGTATAGTCCAAGTGCAACTGGAAGTATTGGAATTCCCATCAAAGCAGTCATTACTCCAAACACTGCACCAACTACAACAAGTGCCCATGGTAATTGCTGAGTCATAACTCCCTTAACTACCATTGACATTAATGTTGCCTGTGGAGCTGCAATTTGCTCTGAACCTATTCCATATATTCTATGAAGCATCAGCACAACCATACCAACAAATACTGATGCTATAGCAAGACCTATATACATTCCTATTTCAACATACTTTGGTGTTCCACCGATAATATAAGTTGTCTTTAAGCTTTGTGCTGCACCACCAGCAACAGCTATAGCAACACAAACTATTGCACCTGCAACAAGTGCAGTAATCATTCCTGCATCCCCTGCATATCCTGTTACTCTTAATACAGTAGTAACGAATAATAAAGTTGCAATTGTCATACCTGATACTGGGTTGTTTGATGCACCAACAAGACCAACTATTCTTGCTGAGACTACCGCAAAGAAGAATGAGAAGAATACAGCAAGTAACGCACCTATTGGACCAGTCTTTATAACTGGAATAAACCATGCTAGGAAGAATACTAACAAAGCTCCTGCAATAACCCATGTCATTGGAACATCAAGTTCAGTTCTCTTTTGTGTTCCACCCTTTGCACCTATTCCTGAAATTGCTGACCTAAATGAATTCACAATTGTTGGAAGCGACCTTCCAAGGCTTATAAATCCACCTGCAGCAACTGCACCAGCACCGATGTATCTTATATATTTACTCCATATTGACCAAGCATCCATTTCAGCAATTATTACAGTTGCCGGGAAAAGTGGTGTTGTAAGACCTGCACCAATATATTTTATAAGTGGTATCAATCCAAGCCATGCTACGATAGCACCTGCAAACATGTAAAGAGCTGCTTCAATACCAACGATGTAACCAACACCAACAAGTGATGCCATTGCATCAACGCCAAATATAGTTCCTTGGAGTGGTTTTAAAGTCCATTCTGGTTCTTCAAGCCAGAATCTGAATCCGCCTGAAAATAATTTGAATAATCCACCACCTGCAAGACCTGTCATAACTGTCTTAAATCCAGCACCACCTTGGCTGCCTGTAACCAATACTTCTGCTGCAGCCATTGATTCTGGATAAACAAGATTTCCGTGTTCTTCAACTAATAGATATCTTCTTAATGGAACAACGAATAAAATACCTACAAGTCCTCCAAGCAATGTAACAAAAACTATAGTTGAAAGTTTTAATTCAAATCCCCAGATGATAATAGCCGGAAGTGTAAATATAACTCCACCTGCTATTGACTCACCCATCGCAGCAATAGCCTGAACCATATTAGCCTCAAGTATATTGTTTCTTCTAAATATACCCTTTAAAAGACCTGTTCCAAGTATTGCCGCTGGAATTCCGGCTGCAATTGTCATACCAACCTTAAGTCCAAGATAAGTATTTGCAGCACCAAAGATAATTGCAAATAAAACACCAAGTAAAATAGAAACAAATGTTGCTTCCGGAAGTGCTTCACTTGCAGATATAAATGGAACGTAATCGTCTCCCTTTACTCCGCCGTAAGCACCGTGGGATAAACCTCTCTTTTCCGACATAATATACCTCCTTTTGACATTATTACTTCACTATTTTACCATACAAAACCTAAATATAAAATCAAATTTCATCTGAAAATTTTAAATTATGTCTTATTATTTAAATTATTTACTATTTTTCTTTAATTTTAGACTATGTCGAATTTTTGTATATTTATACCCATTAATTATAGTTCCCATTTAAATTTATATTATTAATTTATACTGATTATTGGAGAACTTCTCTTGAGCAACCTTTGACCTGCATAATGTAATAATCAAAGCATGGCGCTTCCATGCTTTTTTAAAACTTGCCCGCAGGTTTAGACTACAAGTTAAAGATTGCTCAAAAGGGCTGTCTTAATAAGACAGCCCTAATTTATAAAAATCTATTTAGCACCTTTGAATGGATTTTAACGACTTTTTTATCTCTTCTTTCTATTCATCATAGAAACCATAAATTTTAGCTCATCCATCTTTAAAAGTGCCGCAACTAAAATATATACTACTATTCCAACACTTACAGCCGCTCCTACATCTATAAGCTGCGATATCTTTGATACAACTCCAAACTTTGCTTCAACTATTCTTGACGTTGCAAACGCAGCTATTGCCATCAATAAAGATGCAATTGTTGCCTTAATACCAGAGATTAATATTTCCTTTTCTCTTAAACCATTCAGTCTTTTAGCAAGCCCCCTCTGGAGCATTATCATATTCAATAAACTTGTAATCGAGTATGACAGTGCAATGCCGCCTATAGCAAGCCTTTTAAAGAAAACTACGAACATTAAGTTTAATAGTATATTAACTAAAACAGTAAATGCACCAACCTTTACTGGAGTTTTTGTATCCTGAAGAGAATAAAAACCCCTTGTTGTAATTTGAACTGCTGATTGTCCTACAACTGCTAAGCTGTAAAATGCAAGAGCAAATGCTGTTATTAATACATCTTCCTCTCCAAATTTGCCTGTCTTAAATAAAAGCCTGATTATAGGAACATTCAATGCAATCATTCCAAGAGCAGAAGGTATTGTAATAAATAACACTACCCTTATTCCAAGTGAAAATGTTTCCTTAAAATTTTCAATCTCTCCCCTTGCAATCTGCATATTTAAAGTAGGAAAAATTGTCGTAGCTATTCCCATTGCAAATATTCCAAGCGGCAGCAGCATTAGTCTGTTTGCGTATCTTAAGGCTGTAATACTTCCCTCACCAAGAACCGATGCTATGTTTTGATTTACAACAAGGTTAAGCTGTGAAATTGAAAGTCCAATTATCGCAGGTCCCATAAGAGCGAGCATCCTTTTATATCCTTCATGTTTTATATCAAGCTCAAATCTAAATCTTTTTCCAACCTTTAAAAAGTCTGGAACCTGAACTAAAAAGTTTAAAAGTGCACCCAATATAACCCCTGCTGCAAGTCCATATATGCCAAATCTATTTCCTAATAATACAGCACCTAGTATCATCCCAACATTATATAGAACTGGTCCTACAGATGGTGATGTAAAAATATTATATGAATTTAAAATTCCCCTTGTAAGCCCTGCAAAAACCGTAAAAGTAACAGCAGTAAACATTATCCTTGTAAGCTTAACGGTTAAATCATACATCTCCTTACTCGATAAACTTCCAACTGCAACAAGAGGAACTAAATATTTTGCAAATATTATTCCAAATAAATTGAATAAAGCTATAAATATAAGTGCAACAGTAATAAATGTATTAGCTGCCCTCCAGGCATTATCCTCATCATCTTTTGCAATATATTGCGTAAAAACAGGCATGAAACCTGAACTTAAGGCGCCGCCTACTAAAAGATAAAACATTACATCCGGGATTGTGAACGCCGCAAAAAATGCATCTGTTACATAGCTTCTTCCATATACCTTTGCAACTATCATTTCTCTCACAAAACCCAGTATTCTGCTAAAAAAAAGCATCAGCATAACAATTGCAGTTGCTTTTCCTATATTTTTAGAATTACTCTTCGCCATAATATTTCTCCTTTCATGGTGCCTGTCACTTAAGATTAAGTTGTTAATAAACGCTTAAATTTTAATATACCATATTTTTTTGTCTTTTTCCACATAAGTATTTTAGACTTCTAAATTAATTAGTATATCTATTCAAAATATCAAATTAGCAATATAATATATATAAAAATCTTAATCTTAAGTGCCTGGCACTGTTAAGGAGTGATATAATGCAGAAGCTTTATTATGAAAATCCATATATAAAAGAATGGGAAGCTTTGGTTGTTAATCAAATTGAAAAGGACGGAAAATTTATAGTAGAACTTTCCGAGACAGCTTTTTATCCTGAGGGTGGTGGCCAGCCAAGGGATTTTGGAAGTATAGACGGAATTGAAGTTATAGATTTGTTTGAAGATAGTGATAAAATATATCACGTTTTAGATAAAAAAATTGAAAATGAAAAAGTTCTATGTAAAATTGACTTTGAAAGAAGATTTGACCATATGCAAAATCATACAGGTCAGCACCTTTTATCAGCGATATTTATAGAGCTTTATAACGCACCAACAAACAGTTTTCACCTTGGAGAAGATTACATAAGCATTGACATTGGACTTGAGAACGCATCAGATGAGACAGTTAAAATAGTTGAAGATAGGGTTAACAGCTTAATATTTAAAAACATTCCAGTTAAGTCTTATATTATCAACCTTGAAGAAGCAAAAAAACTACCCTTAAGAAAGCTTCCTCCTACAGATGTTGATATTAGGATAGTTGAAATAGAAGGAATTGACTATTCTCCATGCTGTGGAACACATGTTAAAAACCTTGGGGAAATTGGAATGCTAAAAATATTAAAAACAGAAAAATATAAGAACATGACAAGGGTTTATTTTAAATGTGGTAAAAGACTTCTCAAGGATTTTCAGGATAAAAATACAGTTATAAATACCCTAATAAAAAATCTATCTGTTCCTCAACATGAAATATTGCCTAAAATCGACCAGCTTCAATCAGATATTAAAAATATATCAAAGCAATTGAGCCTTCAGAGGGAATTAAATGCAGAATTTATAGCTAAAGAAATAGCTGCATCTTCATTAGAAAATAATATTGTTCAAATATTTGAAGATAAGTCCTTTGAAGAAATTCAATTAATAGCAAACAAAACAGCTTCACTAATTGATAAAGCAATATTATTTGCATCACTCCCAGACAAAAAGGTTATACTTGCACATGGAGGTAACCTTCCATTAAACTGCGGACAAATTTTTAAAGAAAATCTCCCTAAATTCAACGGTCGTGGCGGTGGTGGTCCTAAATTTGCCCAGGGCAGTTTTGATGATAGAGAAAAAATCAAGAAGTTTGTTGCCTTTATTGGAGAGTATATTTAATAAACATCTAATTTTTTTCAAAATAACAAATTATCGAAAGTATCAATGATAATATTAAAATCAAACTTAAATTAACAGCATCAAAACTAAGGCTTGGTATCCCCAAGCCTTCTCTTATAATTGACGCAGGAACAATTCTAATCCTTTTAATTCCTAAAACTAAAACAGCTAATATACTGCAAATTAAAAGATTTGTAATGCTAAATTTATAATCCAAATAATTAACTTTTTTTAGAAAAACAAAAATTAAAGTAAAAATAATCATTATAACTGGAATAAAAATTGCAATATTCACTCTCATTTCCAACCATGTATTTTGAAATGCAATAATAGCTCCTAATAATCCCCATATAAAGGTATTATATAATAGTTTGAAAAATGTCATGAAGCACCTCCATTATAAGATGTTCAATGCCCATTAATTTTACTCAGCAAGTCTAAATATTATTGTAACCTTAGTTCCATCCTTAGGCAAAACTTCCTCATTAGCATTAAAAGTTACTTTTTTCATCATATCATGCCAACCTGCTGGATATGCTGCGTTGCTTGTAATACCTGTTGGGCAGCTATCAAGGCACAGAATGCATCCGGTATTATTCTTATTTGCTCTTTCAATATTGCCGCCAAATCTTATATCGATAGGTCTTGGGTCGCTTGATTTAATTATGTCTGCAAAAGGGATTTCCTTTCCGAATCCGTCCCATGTAACAAAAACATTAACCTTTGAACCTTCAATTGTCTTTGTTCCTGTTTTCATATCCTCAGCAGTTAAATTATTTCCAGGCTTAGCTCCTAAAGACATCATCGCTTCATAAAATTTCTTTTCATCAACAAACGACCTTAAAATTGACTTTTCTCCATTTTTCCCGTCTTTAAATACTACTCCATGTCTTGTGCTCTCTGTAAAGTATTTTCCATTTACTTCTGTTAATATCCTAATTTCCTTTTTTTCTTTATCAACAACCATAACTTCTTGATTAGTGCCATTGTCTTCAGACAATTTTGAAGCACATCCTGCCATAAAGCTTATTGTCATAACAAGCATAATTAGTATTGATAATAGTTTTTTCATAACGTTCCCCCTTTTTTACAATCTATTAACATTATATAAACCCTTTTATTATTGAACAAATAGTTATTTTTAATAATTATTTGTTTGCTATTGTTTTTGTAAATAGTATATAGCCCTTTTAAAATCAACAAAAATACCTACTTCGTCACCAACCTCTAATAAATTCGTTGAAATTGTAGTGCTTTTTAAAATATTGTTACTGGCCAATACTTCATAATATACCTTATCACCTGCATACTTTTTCTTTAGAATTTTGCCTTTTATTTGCCCATCTAAATAATTTAAATTTAAATACACAAACTCTGGCCTTATCATAGCAACTACATCTGAATCTTTTTCAAATCCTACATTAAAATCCCCAAAACAGCATTTAAAAACGCCTTTTTCTACTTTCCCTTCAATGTAGTTGTTATCTCCCCAAAAATCCGCTGCTTCCCTGCTCACTGGCATATTATATAGTTCATTGGGAGTTCCAATCTGAATTATCTTTCCATCAAACATAAGAGCGATTTTATCTGAAAGCATTAAAGCTTCTTCTTTATCATGGGTTACAAGTATAGTCGTAATTTTAAGCCTTCTTTGCAAATCAAGAACAAATTCCCGCATATTGTCCCTTAGCCTTTCATCGAGACTTGAAAAAGGCTCATCAAGCAGTAAGACCCTTGGATTTATAGCTAATGCCCTTGCAAGCGCAGCTCTTTGCCTTTGACCTCCCGAAATCTCTGAAGGATACTTTTTTTCGTATCCATTTAGTTGAACAAGTTCCATCAACTCTTTGACTTTTTCATGCCTTATTTTTTTCCCGACTCCAGTCATTTTAAGCCCAAATCCGATGTTTTCTTCTACAGTCATATGAGGAAATAATAAATAATCCTGAAAAACTATGGTCGCTCCTCTTTTTTCAGTCTTTATATTTAAGACTGAACATCCATCAAAAAGAATATCCCCGGAATCTGGCTTGATAAGCCCTGCTATTATCTTTAATGTTGTAGTTTTACCACAGCCTGATGGACCAAGAAGTGAAAAAAACTGACCCTGTTCAATCCTTAAATTTATATTTTTTAAAACATCCTTTCCTGCAAAACTTTTGCATATATTTAATAATTCAATAGTGCTCATCATTACTCCCCTTACAAATAAAAATGATTTTGTAATTTAAAATATTTTTTCACTGCATTTTCTAAAATTAAAAGAATTATAATTGCAGTAACTACAAAAACAATGCTGTAACTTGAAGCTATAACCCTATCCCCATTTTGAATAAATGGGAACATTATTATTGGAAATGTAGAGATTACTCCTCCACCTATTATAAATGTCAAAAAATATTGACTAAAGGATACTATAAAAATTAAACTTCCTGCTGTAATAATGCCGGGCATTATCATCGGTAAAGTTATATTAATAAAAACTTTGACTTTAGAAGCTCCTAAAACTTTACCCTGATTTTCAAACTTATCTCCAACTATTTCAATTATATCTGTTATTATTCTAATACCATATGGCAGAGTTGGAATTAAATGAGCTATTATGATACCTAATAACGTATTTGCAATCCCTAGCTTAATGAAAATATAATGTATTCCCATCCCAACCGGTGTAATAGGAACGATTATTGGGGCAAACATAGCTAATTTGATTATCCATTTTCCTTTAAATTCATAAAGTCCTAATGCTCTTGCTGCCATAATGCTTATAATCAGAGCAATTATAGTTACACAAAAGGATATAGCAATGCTATTTATCAAAGCTTCTAACGAACCGTTTCCCTTTGAAATAATGCTTACAAATCCCCTTGTAGAAATTCCTTCAGGGAATAAATTAGGCCAGCTCCATGTAGATGCAAAGCTCCAAAGGAAAATAATTAATAGAGGAAATAATAAAATAAAAACAATAATTTTTTTCAAAATCATAATTTCACCTTACAAACTTTCTTATTACGTATTCATATATTGCTACAAGCACAAATGAAATAATTATAATGACTGTATTAACAGCCATAGCTATTGGTCTATTTGTCAAATCCGGCTCTATATATTCCAGATATGCCTTTACAGGAAGAGCCTTTGGGTTAGTTGGCCCTAAAAGATAAGGAACTTCAAATGCACCAAAGGAGTATGCAAAGATAATAATAAAGCTTGAAACAATCGATGGAGTTGCAAGTGGAAGTAGGACATGAAAAAATACCTGCCTTCTACTTGCACCAAGGTTTAGCGCTACATCAAATAGACCACGATTGATATTTTTAAGGACACTGTAAACTACAAGAGTAACAAACGGAATCTCCTTCCACAAATATGCTATTATAACACCAATTCCATAATCATCGAATATCAAAGTTGGAAATGTGTTTTGAACATCATGAAAACCTATATTATAAAGAATCCTTGGCAAAATTCCATTTGATGAAAGCATATTGAAAACAAGCAGAGCAGCAACAATATGCGGCACTGCAATTGGAATTTTCAATAAAAACTCCATGTTTTTATCATAATTTTTGTTGAGCAGTATAAATGACAGTGCAACACCTATTAACATAGCTAAAACTGAGGATGAAAGCGAAGTAAACAGGCTAAATAATAGTGATTCAATAAAATTTTTATCCTTTATTACCTGAACATAATATTGTAATGTAAAATCTTCTAGTCCAACAGCAGGGAAATATCCCAAACTTTGAATCAAACAATTTATAACTCCTACAATAAAAATACAAAATACAATTAAAGCAGGTAATAGTAACAATGAAATTTTAATCTGCCTTTTCAATTTATTCACCCTTCAAAACAGTTTCTTCCCATATTTCTTCTATTATTGGGACAAGATTTGCAGGCAATTCTGGCAATCTATGTTTAAGCAATTCTTCCTGTGAAATTGTTCCTTCGCCTATATTTACACTTTCAAATAATTTTCTTTCATCTGTTGTCATTTTCTCCTTATCTATTACAGGTAAATCACCCCAATTTTGAGGGTCATATTTAGAAGCCTGAGCTTTAACACTCAATATAAAATCAATCACTGCAAGTGCCCCTTCTTTATTTTGAGCATTGAATGGAATAGCAAGAAAATGCGTATTTCCAATGGTTCCATTTTCAAACACAAAGCTTGATGTTGTTTTAGGGAAAACCCCATCTTTTATTTTGCCTGAAACTGAAAATGGATTATAGTTCATAGACATTAATATTTCACCATCAGAAAACATGTTATCTAATTGGGCTAGAGTAGCTGGATATGCTTTCCCGCTCCTCCACAAATAAGGCTTCATCTCTACTAGTAAATCCATGGCAGGTTTTATTTTCTTTGCAACTTCATCTTTTTCAGGCTTAACGTTTACTATATTTTCATATCCCACAACTTCATATATGATATTTCTTACAAATGCACTTCCAGTAAAATCAGGAGGTGCTGGATAAGTAAATTTGCCTGGATTATCTTTAACAAACTCTAATAATTCCTTATAATTCTTAGGAGCATTTTTTGTCTTACTCTTATCATAGATCATTACAAATTGAGCTTTGCCATATGGTGCCTCATAACCTTCAACAGGAAATCCAAAGTCAAAATTAACTTCTTTTGATTCCTTGTCAATATATCTTTGAAAATTTGGCAATTTATTTGTGAAGGGCCCAAATAAGAGTCCATTTTGCTTTGCTGAATAAAAATTCTCTCCATTTATCCAGACAATATCTATAGTTCCTTTATCAACATTAAATTGTTTTTCATTCAACATTTTGCTTAAAATATCTTCAATGTTCATAGGAACGCGTTTTAAATTAATATCATATTTTTGCTTTAGCTCTTTAGCAACATAATTATCTATCCACTTATTTATTCTGTCATCTCCTCCCCAGCCATAAAATGCAACTGTTGTTCCCTTAGATGATTTTATTATAGCATCCCAATCTTTAGAAAGCACGTAATCAGTTTTGCTTATTTTTTTAGAACAAGCTGCAAAATTAATCAAGTTTAATAAAATAAGCATAAAAACAAATATTTTTTTCATAAAGGTCCTCCTCAAATTAATTTTTCTGCAAATAAATTATATATTATATTTAAAGATTAAGTTAAACATATAGTTTTTTTCTGTCAAATAATGTTAAGTTATCGAAAAATTGAATAATATCGCAAATGAAAATATGATATCATTTAAATGTTATAAAAAGTTTAAAAACGGGGGTCTAAATAATGCAAAACAAAAATGAAACTTATTTTAAAATTGCACTTATTTTTATTTGTATTTTAATTTACTTACTTGTTTCACCTTTCAAATCATCTATTGATAAGGCATTTAGCGTTCTAAAGACCGTAAATGTAGATGCAGCCAAAGAATATATTTTGTCATTTGGTATTTGGGCACCTATAGTTTCATTTATGCTTATGATTCTTCAATCCGTAGCAGCTCCACTGCCTGCGTTTATTATAACATTTGCCAACGCAGGTTTATTTGGATGGGTTAAGGGAGCAATTTTATCGTGGTCAAGTGCAATGGCCGGTGCGGCACTTTGTTTTATTATAGCAAGATTTTATGGTAGAAGTGTAGTTGAAAAGCTGACAAGTAAATATGCACTTGAAAGTGTAGATGTTTTCTTTGAAAAGTATGGGAAATATGCGATATTAGTAGCAAGACTTCTCCCCTTTGTTTCATTTGATATAGTCAGCTACGCAGCCGGCCTTACTTCAATGAGCTTCTGGTCCTTCTTTTGGGCAACGGGACTTGGTCAGCTTCCTGCAACTATTGTATATTCTTACATAGGTGGAATGCTTACTGGAAGCTTAAAAATGTTTGTAACGGGACTATTGCTTTTGTTTGCAATTAGCACAATTATTTTTATGCTTAAAAAGATATGGAATGAAAAGAATAAACAGATGCATTAATAATTAAGGCTGCCATAAAAGCAGCCTTTAACTTATTTTTTTACCTAAATATGCTTCCTGAACCTTAGGATTTGAAGCAATTTCCTTTGCATCTCCCTCAAGTGTTATTTTGCCCTGTTCTAGAACATAGGCTCTATCAGAAATTTGAAGCGCTTTAAAAGCGTTTTGTTCAACAAGAAGTATTGTGTTCCCCATTCTTTTTAAGTCAAGTATTATGTTAAAAATTGTATCTACTAAAAGAGGTGCAAGCCCAAGGGATGGTTCGTCCAGTAAAACTATTTCCGGCCTTCCCATTAACGCTCTTCCAATAGCCAGCATCTGCTGCTCTCCTCCTGATAGCGTTCCTGCAAATTGCTTTTCCCTTTCCAACAATCTTGGAAATATATCAAAAACCTTTTGCAAATCCTCTTCTATTTCCTTTTTATCCTTTCTTAAATAAGCTCCCAAAAGCAAATTATCCTTTACAGTAAGATTTGCAAATACAAGCCTTCCCTCCGGAACTTGACAAATACCCTTAGCAACAATTTTATGTGGACTTAAGTTTAGTTTTTCATCTTTGTAGGTAATTTCACCTTCCTTAGGTTTAATTATTCCTGAAATTGTATTTAGCAAAGTTGATTTTCCTGCCCCATTTGAGCCTATTATCGATACAATTTCTCCCTTATTAACAACTATGTCTACGCCCTTTAGGGCATGAATACCTCCATAATAGACGTTAACATTTTTTACGTTAAGCATTATTAGCACCCCCTAAGTAAGCCTCTTTTACCTTTGTGTTTTCCTGTATTTCCTTAGGAGTTCCTTCGGCAAGTTTACAACCAAAGTTCAGAACTACTATTTTATCGCATGTCCCCATAACTAAATCCATATGATGCTCTATCAGTAAAACAGTTAAATTAAACTTTTTTCTAATAAAATATATTAATTCAGTCAATTTTTCTGTTTCATCAGGATTCATGCCTGCTGCCGGTTCGTCTAAAAGAAGTAGTTTGGGGTTTAATGCAAGTGCCCTTGCAATCTCAAGCCTTCTTTGAAGACCATATGGAAGGTTGTTGGCAATGAAGTCTTTTCTATCCGAAAGTCCCATAATTTCCATCAACTCTGTTGCCTGCTCCTTCAGTGCCCTTTCCTCTTTAAAAAATCTTGTGTTTCCAAAAATTTTTTCAGGCAAAAACCCAAAAATCATACTTTCTGCAATATTGTAATTTGCATTATACTGGCATGCAGTTAAAATATTTTCATAAACAGAAAGCTTTTTAAAAAGCCTAATATTTTGAAACGTTCTTGTAATTCCAGCATCCGCTATCTTGTATGTTTCTTTGTTTTCTATGTGGTTACCATCAAAAACAATACTTCCTGACGAAACCTTGTATACTCCAGTTATCAGATTGAATATAGTGGTCTTGCCTGCTCCATTAGGACCAATAAGTCCTGTAATACTATCTTTTTCAACTGTAAAATTTACATCATTAACAGCTACTATGCCTCCAAATTGTTTAGTTAGTCCGTTTATCTCAAGTAGTGCCATATTAATTTTCCCCCCTTGCCTTCGAAACACTGCGTTTAAACAATCCTTTTAAGAAGTTAAAGCTCAATTCCTTACCCCCAAACAAACCCTCCGGCCTTGCTGTTATAATAAATACAACTATTATTCCGTATACAACCAACCTCCAATTTGCAAAACTTCTCAAAATCTCAGGCAAAGCAATTAAAATTAGTGTTCCGACTACACTTCCTGTAATGCTCCCTAACCCTCCAAAAATGACTATAATAGTAAGTTCAGTGGACCTGACAAGACTGAACATCTTAGGCTGCAAAAAACCTAAGTAGGTTGCTAATAGCCCGCCTCCCAGCCCAGCATAAAAGGCACTTATAATTAATGACATCATCTTATGCTTGAATACATTAATACCGATAACGCTCGAAGCAAGCTCCTCTTCCCTAACTGCAATCATATTTCTGCCATGCCTTGAATTTACGATGTTTCTTAACAATATTACTGCTATAATATCGATTATTACAACTGTAGTTAATGTAGTCTTCAAAGGAAGACCAGGCCATCCTCTTGCTCCTCCGAAATATTGAACATTATCCAGAATAAGCCTTATAGCCTCACCAAATCCCAAAGTTGCAATGCAGAAATAATCACCCTTCAAATTTAAAGTAAGCTTACCTATAATGAAGCTGGCAAGAGCAGCAAATAATCCTCCAATAATTAAAGATGGAATAAGAGGCAGGTTCAGCTTAACCATCATAAAAGCCGTAGTATATCCTCCAATAGCCATAAATCCAGCATGTCCAAATGAAAATAACCCTGTAAAACCTGTTAAAAGCGAGAGACCAAGCACAGGTAAAAGATAAATACCTGCAAGAGTTAATATTCCCTTAATATAATACCAGCTAAGCATGACAAGCCCTCCTTATGCCTTATCCTCAGTAACTTTGCCCATAAGTCCCATTGGTCTTACTATGAGGATAAATATCAGTAGTGCAAATGCAATCAAATCTCTATACTGCGAAGAAATATAACCGGAAGTAATTGTTTCAATAATTCCTAATAAAATTGAACCAATAACAGCCCCTTGAATGCTGCCAAGTCCTCCAAATACAGCTGCTATAAATGATTTCAATGTTATATTCCCTATCTGGGGATAAACGGTGTATTTCATTCCAAACAAAACCCCAGCAAGCCCTGCTAAAAATCCGCCAAGTCCAAAAACTATTAGAATAATCATGTCGGTATTTATTCCCATAAGTGCGCTTGCCCTCATATTGTATGCCGTTGCCTGTATAGCCTTTCCTATCTTTGTAAAATCGATAAGATAAATTAAGAAGGCAAGGCAAACAGCAGAAATAACAAACATCATTAAATCGATTCTCCCTATGGCCATACTACCCAATTTAATCGGCTGAACTGAAAAAACTTCAGGATATGTTTTAAAATTTGGACCAATAGTTGCAATTACAATGTTTTCAAGGAATATGGATACACCCATTGCTGAAATAATAAAGTATAGAAATGGGGCTCTTCTATTTCTTAATGGTCTATAAGCAACTCTTTCTACAAGAACTGCTAAAATAGCAGCAGCAATTCCTGAAGCAATAAAAGCTACTGAGAAAGGAAATTTGTAAAGAGTCATAAAGAAAAAACCAAAATAAGCCCCAAACATTATTACTCCGCCGTGGGCAAAATTTGAAAAGTTCATAATGCTATAAACAAGCGAATAGCCAACTGCCATTAAAGCATAGACACTTCCTATAGACAATCCATTAATTAACTGTTGTAAAAAATTAAGCATCTCAATCCCTCCACAACTTAGGAAAGGTGGGAATAAACCCACCTGTTATTGAACTTGATATTTTTCTATGAACTTCAACGCTCCATTTTCAATCTTAATTATAGCTGCATCCTTGCCCTCAGGATTGTGCGAATCCTTCCCAATTTTTAGTTTTCCAGTGATACCCACTATATCAACAGTTTCAAGTGCATCCTTAATCTTTTCCCCTTCAAAGCTATTTGCCTTCTTTATTGCCTCTACTAGCATAGAACAAGCATCATATGCTAAATATCCATTAAGCTCAGGGTCTTTACCAAATTTTTCTTTATATTTATTCTTAAAATCCTGAACTGTTGGGTCATTATAATCAAGATGGTTAACATAATATGAACCTTCAATAGCATCCTTAGCCATTGAAATAAGCTGATCTGATGTCCATCCGTCACCACCTATAAATGTGGCCTTAATTCCAAGCTCCCTTGCCTGCTTAGCTGAAAGAGCAACCTCTTTAAAGAAATAGGGCATAAATATAACATCTGGATTAGCGTCCTTAATCTTTGTCAATTGTGCTCTAAAGTCCACATCACCACTCTTAAAACCTTCCTTAGCAACAATCTTTCCGCCCTTTTTAGTAAATGTTTCCTCAAAATATTGCGTTAATCCTTGTGAATAGTCGTCGCCTACATCATAAAGTATTGCTGCTTTGTTAAACTTTAATACGTCAATTGCATATCCTGCAGCAACCGCGCCTTGATAAGGGTCAATAAAGCAAACTCTGAAATTATAAGGTTTAACTTTGCCATCTACAACCGTTACCTTAGGATTAGTAGCAACAGTTGCAATATCAGGAACCTTCATTTCTTCAAGAACAGAGGAAATAGGAATAGCTTGTCCACTTGAATTTGGTCCGATTATTGCAATAACCTTGTCCTGTCCTGTTAATCTTCTTACTGCGTTAACAGCTTCAGTTCCATCTCCTCTTGTGTCATATTTTACAACTTCAATCTTCTTGCCTAACAAACCTCCATTGTTGTTTATTTCTTCAAAGAACATCTCAACAGCGCTTGATTCAGATATCCCCCAAACTGCTTGGTCGCCAGTTAGTGAACCTATCCAGCCTACCTTTACTACATCTGAACTTGCTTGTTTTCCCGAACAACCTGAAAATAAGCTGATAATTAATAATACTGATAGCATTAAAGAGACTAACTTTTTCATGTGACCCCTCCTTAAAATTGTATAAATTTACTATATCATTTTGTGCAACTTTTTTCAATATTCTAAATTGTCATAATTTTATAAACTTTTGTCGATAAATAATTTAATTTATTTTATTTTAAAGATTTATCGTCGAAATCGGAATGAATTTGCTGTAAACTACAGCATAGCTTTCTTAATTCCTTTGTTTACAATATTAAAATAGTCAATATATGGATATATATCATTATCAAAAAGTTCGCTAAATTTTTTTAGTTCTTCAATTGAAAGTTCATGAATGTTTCTATTTTTTTCTTCGCAAAATAAAACTATCCTTCCAACTATTTCATGTGCGCTTCTAAAAGCAACTCCCTTTTTAACAAGATAATCTGCAACTTCAGTAGCATTAATAAACCCTTTATTCAAGCTAATTAGCATTTCATCCTTATTAACTTTTAAAGTTTCAATAACGCCCTTCATAACCCTGATACAAGCAATGACAGTATCAATTGCATCAAATACAGGTTCCTTATCCTCTTGCATATCCTTGTTATATGCAAGAGGAAGAGCCTTCATAGTCGTTAACAATGCTACCAAATCTCCATATACTCTTCCCGTTTTACCTCTAATAAGCTCAAGGCTGTCCGGGTTTTTCTTTTGTGGCATTATGCTGCTTCCAGTTGAATATTGGTCATTTATT
This sequence comes from Caloramator mitchellensis, assembly GCF_001440545.1. Lineage (NCBI taxonomy): Bacteria > Bacillati > Bacillota > Clostridia > Eubacteriales > Clostridiaceae > Caloramator > Caloramator mitchellensis. The sequence goes on along the minus strand of NZ_LKHP01000003.1, from coordinate 166,519 downwards.
GTAATAAACCTAAACTGATTGCTGCTATAAATTATTAAATCTTCGCACAATCTGCTCAAGTGCATCATAAGTATTGAGAGCGCAGCTAAAACTTCAATTACAAAATCCCTATCCGAAACTCCATCTATAAAATTGTCTACGGGTTTTATAAACCCTAAAATATCACTTGTATATTCCATATCGATATCATGTGTTGTTCCTGCAAGGGCACATGAACCAAGTGGATTTTTATCCATATTGTCTATAGCATTAATAAGTCTTTTTTTATCTCTTTGAAGCATGCTGTTATATGCCGATAGATAATACTTAAATGTAATTATTTGTGCAGGCTGCAAATGAGTAAATCCTGGCATAAGATAAGGATTTTCAGCGCCCTTTTTACTCAAAGCAACTCTTAATGCTTCGATATAGTCTATAACATTATTACACGCATTTTTTAAATATAATCTCATATCAAGTGCTACCTGGTCATTTCTGCTTCGAGCAGTATGAATCTTTTTACCCAAATCTCCAAGTTTTTGAACAAGGAAATTTTCAACAAATGTATGAACATCTTCAAAGTCTCCATCAACTTCTATTTGACATGACCTTATTTGCTTTATTAATTCGTTTAAAGACTCATCGATTAGGCCAAACTCATCGTCACTGAATACTCCAATTTTTTTTAGCATCCTTGCATGGGCTATGCTTCCTTTAATATCTTCAAAAATCAACCTTTTATCGAAACCAAAGGACGAGTTAAATTCCTTCATCAATTCATTTTGGTCTTTGTTGAATCTACCACCCCAAAGTTTCATTTTCTATCATTCCCGCCTTCATTAATGAATTTATCTTAATTGGTAATCCAAATAAATTGATGAATCCTTCTGCATCCTTATGGCTATATATTTCACTGAATCCAAATGAAGAAATATTTTTATCATAAAGGGCATATTTACTATTAACACCTGCAACCTTTATGTTGCCTTTATAAAGCTTTAGTTTGACCTTTCCACTAACGTTCTCCTGTGTTGCTTCAATAAAAGCATCTAGTGCTTCCCTCAGTTTTGTAAACCATAGTCCATTATATACAACTTCTGCATATTTATGCGATATTAGTTCTTTATAATGAAATGTTTCCTTATCAAGCGTTATTGCCTCAAGGCTCCTGTGGGCCTCATAAAGAATAGTTCCTGCAGGCGTTTCATATACACCTCTTGATTTCATACCTACTAATCTGTTTTCGACTATATCAATGACTCCAATTCCATTCTCTCCACCTATTCTGTTCAATGTTTCAATAAGTTCGACAGGCTCTAATTCTTTTCCGTCAACCTTTTTTGGAATACCCTTTTCGAAGTCAATCTCTATATAAGTTGGAGAATCCTTTGCTCTTTCTGGTGGAGTCACTGTGTCATACATATCATCGTTATGTTCGTTCCAAAGGTCTTCTAAGTCCCCGCCTTCATGGCTTGTATGCCATAGATTTTTATCCACAGAATAAATTTTTTGCTTTGTAACTGGAACTTCTATGCCTTTGCTGTTCGCATAATCGATTGCATCTTCCCTTGACTTAATATTCCATATTCTCCACGGCGCAATTATTTTTATCTTCGGGTCAAGTGCAGCTATACCAAGTTCAAATCTAACCTGATCGTTGCCCTTTCCTGTGCAGCCATGACAGATAATATCCGCCCCTTCCATATGGGCAATCTCAACAAGTTTAACAGCCATTATGGGTCTTGCGAATGATGTTCCAAGAAGATACTTCCCTTCATACAAAGCTCTTGCCTTAACAGCCTTAAAAAGATACTCTGATACAAAATCCTTTTTAACATCCTCAATATAAACCTTGGATGCTCCGCTCTTTAAAGCCTTTTCCTTAACCTTTTCCATATCATCCCCTTGGCCAACATCAATGCAAACAGCTACAATCTCACTGTTGTAATTTTCCTTTAGCCATGGAATGATTATTGAAGTGTCCAGACCTCCTGAATATGCAAGTATTATCTTCCCATCTAAATTCCCCCTTTTGATTGTTTTTTATAATTATACATATTAATTTATAATTATGCAATAGTTGTGAAATAATTTTTTTTTAAGATTGTGTAATATTCGAACATCTTAAGCCCATCTCAACAAATAAAAAAAGACTAGCACCTTTTGATGCTAATCCCCTTGCCTAAACATTATTCCACACCTCATCATCAATGTCATTATCCCAAAAATCAATACTCGATTAACTCTATTACTTTAAGCTCCCATATTTCAAAATTTCATTAAGCACCTCCTTGCTGCTCAAATCGCTATATCCAGCAGGAAGCCTATACAATTTATTCGACTTGGAGGCTAATACATTAGCTGCTCTTTCCGTCGTCACAAAATACTTAAATCCTGCCTTTTTAGCTTCATCTATGACCTTTTTATTATAATGGCCAAAAGGAAAACAAAGTGTATCTGATTCTATACCAAATTCATCCTTTAATATTTTTCTTGATTCAACAAGGTCATTATAAATTCTATTTTCAAAATCATTTTGCCTTTCAATAGTCTTTTTAACAGGGTCGTAGGCTCGATATGCAAGTTTGCTTCTTTTGTCCAAATTTTCATTTATGTAAATATAATCATGGCTCGCGTGGGTGTGGGATTGAATTTCAACTAAACCCGTTGAAATAACATCCTTTATTTCCTCTGTGTTCATAGAAATACTATCCTTTGTAGCATTGTTTTTAATTCTTGATGTTATTACAAAATTTACAGTTGGAATGCGATATTTTTTTATTATTGGCATTGCATGTTTATAAAAACCCTTTAATCCATCGTCAAATGTAATTAAAACAGCATTTGCTGGAATTTTGCCCTTGCCATTAATAGCATCTATCGTCTGCCTTAAAGAAACAAAGTTAAAACCTTTTTCCCTTAATAGCATAATATCGGACTCAAATCTTTCTGGTGTTATTGTAAGCCTTGTTAATTTTTGCGGGCTGACATTATGATATGTTAAAACTATAATCTTATTTCTATAATATATTTTTTCTGACTTTGCATTAACACAATTTAAGTTAGAACTGAAAAGAAGCAAAATAATAAAAAAAATTACCAGACATTTAGACTTGCTCATTTTTTAAACCTCTCTTTTAATACCCTGTATAAAAATACTGGTAAAACACCCATTCTTTTATATCTCCAAGGTTCTTTTATCAATCTATATAGCCACTCTAATCCGCAACTTCTCATAAACTTAGGCGCCCTTTTGATGTTTCCAGACAAAACATCTAAACTGCCTCCAATTCCCATATATAACGAAACATTTAGCTTTTCCATATTATTCCTTATCCAATATTCCTGCTTTGGACTTCCCATAGCAACAAATAAAATATCTGGTTTTTTCTCGATTATATCCTTTATTACTTCTGCTTCATCCTTATAATATCCATCTCTTACTCCGACCACATTTAAGCCTTTAAACCTTTTCTTTAGCACCTCTACTGCAGTCTCAGCAACTCCCGGCTTAGCACCTAAGAAGTAAACACCATATCCCTTTTCAGCCGCCCTTTTGCAGATATTTACCATCAAATCAATTCCAGTAACTCTGCTTCTTATCCTGCCTCCGTTCAATATCGAAGCTATAACCACTCCAACCCCATCTGCAATTTGAAGGGCTGCACTATTTAAAAGCTCTTTTAAATTGCTATCCTCCTGCGCCTTCATAATCTTTTCAGGGTTTATCGCAACGATAAAAGAAGGTTCCTTTTCCAATATGATTCTATCCACCTCAACTAAGACTTGTCCCATATTCAAAGGACATACATCAACTCCTAGATAATTCTCCTTCAACATCCTAATCCTCCTGAGTGACATTCACTTGATTTCTTGACTTCTTGAGTTGTTTGTCAATTTAGCCAAGCTATTAAGCTATAACAAGTTTAACAGAGCACCCCTAAGTTTCGCCTTACAATTTATCTACCGTTGCCTGTTCTACCAGCACCTTCAATCTTCACATAAATATCCCTATACTGCTTAGCAAATTTCTCGACTGAATAATTTTCCTTCGCCTTTTCATGAAGCCTTTGTCCAAACTGCTGGCACTTTAAATCATCCCTCAAAAGACTCAATATCTTTTCTGCAAGTTCTTCCACTTCTCCATAGTTAACTAAATATCCATTAACTCCATCTTCTATCAATTTTGATACTCCTCCTACATCCGTCGCCACAACAGTCTTTTTATACTTTGCAGCCTCTAATATGCTTAATGGGAAGCTCTCGCTCTGGGATGTTAAAACTGTAAAATTTGAAACCGCCAAATATTCATCTGGTTTATGAAACCCAAGAAACCTTAATCTATGCAAAATATTTAATTCCTTGCTATAATTTAAAAGTTCACTTTTGAAAGAACCGTCCCCAATCAACAAAAATACAACATCGTCGTATTCCTTTAAAACAAGTTTAATAGCATCAAACAAAAACTTATGTCCCTTAATGGGATGAAGCCTCGCAACCATTGTTATAATTTTAGAGTCATTTCTGATTTTATATTTTTTCAAAATATTTTTCCTGTTTGATTTCAACAAAACATTGTTAAAGTCAATCCCATTATATACGACAAATATTCTATTCTCATCAAATCTTCTTTCAACAAGCATTTTTTTAAATTCATCCGACACAGCTATGTAATAGTCAAAATACCTTAAAACCATTTTATTTATATTTGAAAACACCAATGTCTTAAAAAAATTGCCTTCGTAATCCTTCATATAGTCGCTGTGAATTGTAGTAACAAAAGGAACTTTCAACTTTTGTCTTAAAAAATACGCCAAAAAATTTGCCCTTGCACCATGGCAATTAACTAATCTTACCTCTTCCTCTTTGCAAATCCTTACAATATCGTCAACAACCTTTAAATCAAATCTATTCTTCTGCTCAATCAGTCTTATATCAAGCCCCATCTCAATAGCTTCCCTATAAAGCTTACCATCCATAAGACATATTATAATATGCTCATCACATTCAGAATTTGAAACCAGACTCAAAAGATGAACCCTCGAACCTCCAACTTCCCCTCCACTTATAATATGCATAACTTTCATATATTTGTGCCAGCCTCCTGACTTTTATATATACTAAAATATTTATACCACAACAAATACTCATTAGCAACTATTGAGTGACATTCACTTGATTTCTTGACTTCTTGAGTTGTTTGTCAATTTGGACAAACATTTATCAACCAATCTTAGTATTCGATAATTAATGAAGTAAAACTTAATCTTAAGTGCCTGGCACCATTAAATAGTTCTATATAATATACCTTTTTCCTCAAAAAGGTCCTTTTTCCCCTCAAACAAATTTTTAGCGTCAAATATTACAGTGTTTTTGTTCAGCATTTTAATAAAATCTTCAACATCTATCTCGTCAAATTCCTTTTGTCTTGCAAGAACCATTATTCCATCTGCCCCATTTACAGCTTCCTCTAAAGTTCCAACTTTAAAATTATACTCTGTAACAACTGCAGGGTCGTATGCCAAAACCTGTGCCCCGCGGTTTCTTAAAATTTTAATTATCTCAATTGGTGGGCTGATTCTGTCATCGTTTGAATAATCCTTCATCGCTATTCCCAAAACTGCAACTTTTGCGTTTTCTAAACTCTTAAAAGACCTGTTTAACAGTTTCTCGAATATATTGACCATAACTACTGGTAAATTTGCATTTTTCTCGCGCGCCAGCTTCAATATATCAAGCTGCACGTCTAAATCCTTCGCCTTTGGCTCAAGATAATGATAGGCATTTGGGATGCAATACCCACCAACACCCGGACCCGGAGTTAGTAGATTAACCCTTTTATGCGTATTTGCAACCTTTATAACCTCAAAAATATTGATTCCCAAAGCCTCTGTAAACCTTGCAAACTCCTGCACCATCGCAATATTTACATCCCTTTGAACATTTTCAAAAACCTTTGCCGTCTCAACAACCTTCATGCTGCTGGCAATATGCACATCTGCCTTGCACACAACTTCCAACAGTTCTTTCGCCAATTCTGCACTTGCTTCATTTATTCCAGCAACAACCGTTGGCATATAAGCAAACTCCTCAAACGCCTTTCCCTCAGCAATTCTCTCAGATGAATATGCAAGGTAGAAATCCACCCCTGCCCTCATACCCGATTCCTTTTCAAGAATCGGAAGCAGAATATCCTCAGTCGTTCCTGGAATTACTGTGCTTCTTATTACAACTAAATCTTCCCTTTTCAAATTTCTGCCTATCAATGTGCAGCATTCAATAAGGTCCGTCAAATCGTGTTTCCCATCCCTTATTGGAATACCAACAGTTACAACTATATTGTTGCAGTTCTTTATAGCCCCTACTGCATCGCTGGTGGCTCTAAACCTTCCAACTTCAAGCTGTTCCTTCAAAATTTCCTGAATACTTCTGCCTTCAAATCCTTCCTTATGATGAGTTATTCCTTTATTTATTTCAACAACCAAACTTTCAACTACATCAACTCCATATACATCGCAGCCCCTCATAGCAAAGCTAAGTGAAAGAGGCAGCCCTACAAACCCTTGTCCAAATACCGCAACCCTTTTGAATCTTTCATCCACTCTATCCATCAAATCGCCTCCTTTGTTTCAAGAACAAACGCCTTAAAAATTAATGCCGTTAAAAGCCACGCAAAAACATTAAGCTGTGGTATAAACATCAAATTGTTGAAATTGTTCTGGAATAGATACGCAACCCAAAAACCTATTAAACTTAGAGCGTATACCTTATACCTTTTCGTTCCTTTATATACCTTAATTACCATATAAAACAACATCAAATAAATCAAGATAAAAACCAATCCACCGAATATTCCCATCTCAGCAAACATCTTTAGAAAAGAATTATGCGGACTCCAAAGTTCCTTCCTGACAAACAAAGCTGGATATCTTTCTATATATTCAGGGTAAAAATATCTGTAATTGCCGTTCCCAACGCCCAGCCAAAAATGTTCCTTAAACATCATATAAGCTGTTTTCCAGAGCTTAAACCTTGCGTCCTTTGCTATCTTCTCAACAGAGAGCATCGTAACAAATCTTTTTCTGGTAAAAGGATGTGCCATCAAAGGAATAATAAACGCAGGTAAAGAGAGTATAAACTTCTTATTAATCAACAATAGTATTACAAAAAGTCCTGCCAAAAACGCCAACCAGGAACTTCTGTTTAAACTGAAAAGCAAATTAAATATAAATAGCCCTAAAAACAAACTATCATTCAGGCTTATCCTTCTTTTATTTATCATTTCAACGATTGGATAGAAAATCACAATATTAACTGCTGCCCCCCAATAATTAGGGTTTACAAAAGTTGAATTCAGCCTGATATTCCTATTTACAGTATATGGCGAAAGTCCAAACACAAACTGAACTACTCCATAAGCTGCGGCTAACAACATAGCAATAAAGAACAAATTAAATGTCCTATTAATAGTCTTCTCATCAGCTATAATATAAGTAAAATAAAATAAAAATACATATTCAAAAAATCTCATACTCTCGCTTATAGCAGCACCTTTATTTACAGCTACAAAAAATGAAACCGCATTAAGCACCAAAAATATAAAAACAATTATGCTAAAAAATTGTATATTCCTATTCCTTAACTTAATATTCTCTAATCCATCCTCAAAAATAACATTTAAAATGCCGAACAGTATTAAAAATGAAGCAATAATAAAGTCAGCCGAAAGGGGTAAAATAGATATCTTTACCTTTAACGGCAATATTGGCACAAGCAAAACAAAAACATATAAAGTTATATTAAAAAGCTTCTTAAAAATCATAATTGCACCCTCTTTAGTCTCTAAAACTTTTAAGGAATAGGACGCTCATAATCATAGCAATTAAAAGTCCGTGTGTTTTCAATGTCGTCAAAAGCGAAGAATTAACAAGCGCTAAGAATGAACTGAATGAAATAAGAACAACGAATTTTCTGTTTACGTTATTTTCGCTGAAATATTCAAAAGCTAATAGTATCAGCGCCAGTATAATTGCAAACAAAACAATTCCAATAAAACCTAAATGCGAATAAGCATTTGCAATAAAATTAACATTAGCTGACATCTTTGGTTCATGATAAACATATCTTGATATAATAAATGGACTGTCCAAACTGTATATATTTTCGACAAACCTTTTCAAGAAACTGCTTGATAAATAAAGCTTTGGGTGAGATTTAAAAAATTCATAATAAACAAAGCTCAATGACTGAGGAACAAAAAAAGCTCTTCTAATCCCTACAGACATTACAAAATTATTTTTCCATAACAAAACAAAAGTAATGAATAAATTAAGTGCAGGCAGCATGAAATTCATAAGTCCACCCGAATAAATTAAAAAAACAAACAAATTGATTAATAGTGAAAACAAATAGAACTTTGAGCCGTTTATTGTAAATATCAAAAGCTGAACTGTTAGTGGAATAATCAATAAGTAATACTTTTTTATCTTTGTTATATATGCAATACTTGTTGGAATTACTACAAGTGCTGACCATTGAAGTATATATTTGAAATATGTTGGTATCTTCTCCCTTGATTCATATCTTATATTATACACTTCGTCAAGATTAATTAAATAATACAGCGAATGCCCATATTTTAAGTATGCAAAAATATTAACTATAAGAAAAACAGCAAACACAAATAACAGTATATATTCATAATTAAATCTTGTATTTTTTTCTCTTTTTGTTGAGAAAAAGTATTTGTAAGCTATAAAAAACAATTCAAGTATCAAAAACGCAGTCACAACCATATAAAAGTATTGTCTGTAATTATTCGACATCCAGTAAAAAACAGTAAATGGAACGAACAATAATACATATAGTATAAATGAATACGTTAAATAAATACTGTCGCTTATATCGTAATATAAATATAAAGCCCCTAAAGATACAGTAAATACTATTGCTTCAATAAGTTTAAAATAATTCAATGAAAGCGAATAACCTACCTGGTAGGTATAGTCCTGATAAATATAAAAATAAAAATAATAGCTGTAACAAAGCAGTATAAAATAGATTGCTAAGTTAAAAATATATGCTTTTCGTATCCTCAGCCTCTCTAAAAGCATCATTTGTTCCCCCAGTCAAGAAGTAGTTTAACTTTCAATTTTTCCACAGCACTAAAATCCTTTATATTATTCTGTGAAACATCTATCTCCTTTAAATTTATTAACTTCTCAAATCCTAGTATATTTTGAATCCTGTTGCTCGATAGATTCAATATCTCCAAATTTTTTAAACTGCTTATTTCACTAACATCAGTAATATTATTATTAGCTAAATCAAGCTTCTTCAATGTTTTTACATTCCCAATCCCCTTTATATCGCTTATATTATTTTCAAAGGCTATAAGCTCCTCTAACTTAGGCAGATTTGTTAATCCTTCTAAGCTTGAAATCTCATTATAGGCAACATTAATTTTTTTCAAACCCTTGAAATACCTCAGGTCAATAAGCGTTGTTATCCCTTGGTATCTCAAATCAAGTTCCGTAATTCCTCTAACATCCTTTGCAAAAATAATCCCCTGGTCTTTTCCAAGGTAAATTCTAATAACCCTTTCTAAATTTTTATCCTTAAACATAATAGGATTAATTCCATCTTCTCCTGCATCTGCTTCTAATTTAAATTTATTAGTATAATTTGCACCTGCTCTATACCTTTCAGGATATATTAAAGTTAAGGCAGCGTTATAAACAAAAATAGCAGCATAAATCGCAACAGCAACCTTAAAATATTTGCTTTTAATAATCTTTTCAATATTATACTTAACTTCCAACCATTTCACCTTCTATCTGTCTGTAAATAATAAGAAGCTTTCTTTCATTTATTTCCCAGTTATATTTTTCAACAGTTGCCCTGTATCCATTTTCGCCCATTTTAATTGCAATTTCTCTGTTATCAATCAAATAATCAATAGCCTCTGCAATATCTTTAGGTTCAACAGGATTAACCACAACGCCGCATCTTTCAGCTTCAACAATACTCGCCATCATAGGAAAATCGCTTGCAATAACTGCAGTTTTGCTCATCATATATTCAAAAAGCTTGATTGGCTCAGAATTTACATATCTCCAATTCTTAGGCTGCAAAAGGACAAACCCTGCATAAGCCTTCTTTAAATACTCTATAACCTCTTTATGCCCTATCCTTCCAGTAAACTCAACATCTTTTTCCTTTAAATTGTTAGCGACATAATCCATTACTCTGTCTTCGGTTTCCTTATCCCTAAAATTACCTATAAACAGATATTTAGCGTCTTTTTTAGAAAGCTTAATGGCCTCTAATGTTTTTAATATCCCCCTATCCTCTGATAGCCCACCAGCATAAACAAACACTGGTTTCTCGCTGTATGTTTTATTGATTTCCCCCTCTAAAACAGGGTAGTTTGTTATAAGCTCAACACTATTATTATACTCTTTAAACTTATTAACCAGAATATCATTAACCGTCACTATATAATCTGCATGTATTGCAATGCTCTTTTCGTAAATATAAATCATTTTTTTTGCAATTTCAAAAAGACCTCCGAAATGCTCAGCAAATGCCTCAGGATAATATTCGTGGGAATCGAATATTATTTTTTTGCCAAACCTTTTCTTTAATTTGACTGCAACCTGAAATGAATCGGGCTCATGGGCATGATAAATATCTGCATTTACTTCCTTTGCAATATTAAACATATCCCTCATGGGTCTTAATCTGTCATACCACGACCTTCTCTTTTTAAAGCACCTGACCTTTATGCCGTCCTCTGTTACAAAATCCTTATCACCAGGTGCTATCAAATAAATATCATCATAGTATTTCTTCAAAGAAAGTATTTCCTTATAATAAATCCTGTTGTCAAAAATATTATGACTTGAAGTTAACATGCAAATTCTCATAAAACCACCACCTTAAAATAAGTTAACTGACAGTCAGTTAACTTATTTAGCTCTTTTTCTTTTAAGTATCATATTTAAAGCATCGTCAAGTTCCTCAAGCTTTAAAACTATTAGCGATATAAAATATACAAAAATACCCGTCAAAACTGCTATTCCTAAAGTTAAAACCATTCCAATTAAACCAGTAAAAATAAATTTTAGTCCTATCTCTACTCCCTTAACAGCAAATCCCATCATAAAGGCTGATAAACTTATCTTTAATAGGGCTATTAAAATTTTTCTCCCTTGGACTCCATTAATCCTTCTGCTAAGCGCCATTCCAAGCAAAATGCTTGTCAATATCGCCGACATAGATGTTGCAAGGGCAAGTCCTCCAATTCCAAGATAACGAACGAATAAAAGGTTTAAAGTAATATTCAAAGCAACTCCAAATATTCCATTAATCATAGGAGTCTTAGTATCGTTAAGTCCATAAAATGCTCTGTTAAAAATGTCCCTGACTCCATAAAAAGGAAGTCCTAACAGCAAAAATGCTAACGCATATGCTGTAAGATTTACAGAATCCTCATTAAAAAGACCTCTTTTAAAGAAAATAGTCAATACATCATATCTTAATACAAAAAGCCCTACAGCTGCTGGAACCATTATAAGTAGTATGCTTGTTATTCCTTTGTGAATAAAAACCTTCATATTGTCATAGGCTTTGTTTGCACCTTCCCTTGATATTGCAGGGTATATAACCATAATAATCGATGCAACAAAGACGCCATAGAGCATGCTGTTAACGTTTATAGCAAAATTATATGCTGAAATATTCCCATTAGGAAGGCTGGACGCCATAGTCTTATCCACAATCGAGTTTATTTGATTCACAGTTGTCCCAATCAAAATAGGAAGGATAAGATACAGCATCTCCTTGACCCTTGTGTCCTTTAAATCTATAAAAAATTTATATTTATAATCGTGCTTTAAAAGATAAGGTATTTGTATGACAAACTGCATAGTATATCCAATTAATGTTGCTACAGAAAGACCATAAATACCATATTTTGCACCTAAAATAAGATACAAAATAATCGGCAGATCAAGCGCAATGCCGACCATTGCAGGTGCTTTAAACTCGTTTAAACTCTGCAGAATCGACATAAACCCAGCCGTCATACTCAATGCCAGGACATTAAACATGCTAATCCTTGTCAGAGCCACTGTTAAATTAAACTTTTCACCTGAAAAACCGTGGGCAATAACCCTTACAATTTGAGGCGAAAGCAGAAATCCAACTCCAAAAATAATAATTGAAATCAGGAATAATATATTCATAATGTTATTGGCAAACTGAATCATGTCCTCTTTGCCCCTTTGTGTCAGGCTTCTGCTTAGTATGGGGATAAAGGTAGTGTTTACAGCAGCACCAATAACTGAATATATAATAAGTGGAATTGTAAGCGACACAACATATGCATCGCTCTGCATTGTAGTTCCAAAGCTGCTTGCTAAAAGCATAGTTCTAAAAAAACCTAAAACTTTACTCATGATAGTTATAAACATAACTATACCTGCAGCCTTTGCTAAATTAACACCCTTCATTCTTCCCTCCATCACCTTTTGCAAATTCTTACTGCTTCTTGTAATTTTTCTGCTACATAGTTTGCTTCTTCATCGGATAAATCGTTGTAGAATGGAAGTGCAACGCATCTTCTTCCAGCATCAGCTGTTATTGGGTAATCCTCTTCTTTATAACCAAACATCTCCACCATATATGGTTGAACATGTATAGGCGTAAAATATGGTCTGCAGCCTATACCATTTTGTTTTAAATATTCCATAACCTTATCTCTGTCAATATCCCTTGCAAGCTGAACAACATATACAAAGTAGCTCATTACATCAACCTTAGGGTCGATATATGGAACTTCAACTCCATCTATTTTGCTAAGAATCTCATCATATCTTTTAGCAACCTTTAATCTCTTTTGTATTATCTCATCAAGCCTATCCATTTGAACGCTTCCTAAAACTGCGTTAATTTCGCTCATTCTATAGTTATACCCTAATCTTTCGTGATGCAACCAAAAACCAGTTATCGCCCTTCCTTGGCTCCTTAAGCTCTGGGCAATTTCTGCTACTTTTTGATTGTTTGTAACTATTATCCCGCCTTCTCCAGTTGTAATCTGCTTATTAGGGTAAAACGCAAATGCAGCAGCGTCAGCAAGGCTTCCCGCTCTAACTCCATCGTAAACTGAGCCTAGCGCTTCACAGCTATCTTCGATTAAATAGAGATTATGCTTATCCGCAATTTCTCTTAGCCTCTTCATATTAATAGGCTGACCAAAAACATCTACCGCTAAAATTGCCTTTGTTTTTGGTGTTATTTTCGACTCAATCTCCTCGATATTCATATTGAATGTCTTAGGGTCAATGTCTACAAAAACTGGCTTTGCCCCCTCCATAATAAAACAGTTAACCGAGGCTACAAAGCTGTATGGAGTAGTTATTACCTCATCGCCATTTCCAATTCCAAGTGCCTTAACAATAAGATTAAGCGCACTTGTTCCGCTGTTAACAGCAACTGCATACTTAACTCCAGTGTAATCTGCAATCTTTCTCTCAAACTCCTCTATCTTTGGACCTATGCTCAAAATTCCTGATTTCATGACCTCAACAACTGCGTCTATTTCCCTTTGTGTTATATCTGGTTTTGCAAGCTGAACCTTCATATTAAGCCTCCTCATTTATACTTTATCACCCTTGCAGGCACTCCAACAGCAACAGCATTATCCTCAACGTCCCTTATAACTGTCGACCCTGCCCCAACGGTTACGTTCTTTCCAATATTTATGCCGGGTATAATATTAGCACCTGTTCCTACATGGCTGTAATCTCCAATTGCAACATTTCCAGCAAGGTGAGCCCCCGGGGATATGTGAACATAATCCCCCAATACATTGTCATGTTCAACAACCGCCGAAGTGTTTATTATAACAGCCTTACCAATCCTTGCACTATTGTTTATTACAGCACATGCCATAACTACCGTTCCATCTTCAATAGTTACGTTTCCTCCAATTACTGCTGTAGGGTGAATGGCTGTAAAAAGGTTGATTCCTAAACTCTCCAGCCTTTTAACAACCCTCTCCCTTGTAAAATTATCTCCAATCGCTGGAACTGCGAATATTTCACCATATTCAGCCTTTAAATCCTTTAAATCTTCTACTTTTCCGAGTATTTTATACCCAAGAACTTCTCCAAAAGATGCATCATCGATAAATCCTAATATATTCAATTGGCAATTCTTCTTCATCGCAAGGAGTATATCAAGTATAACCCTTCCATGTCCTCCTGCTCCTACTATAACAATATTTTTCATAAAATCACCTATAGCTCATTCTTATCTTTAATTATGAACTTTTCCTTTTCTGCATATACACCCTCGCCCTTTAAGACCACTAAAAACGTCCTGAAGAATATCTTTATATCCAGCCAAAGGCTCCAATTCTCAACATACTGAACGTCATATTTAATTCTTTCCGGCCACGACAGGCTGTTTCTTCCGTTAACCTGAGCAAGACCAGTTACACCAGGCTTCATCAAAAGCCTTTTCTTTTGAAATTCGTCATATTTTTCCACCTGATACATCAAAGTTGGCCTTGGTCCTATTATGCTCATCTCACCCTTTAAAATATTTATAAGCTGTGGAAGTTCATCAAGGCTTGTTTTTCTTAACAAATTACCAACCTTTGTTATTCTTGGGTCATTTTCGCCTGTATAATATCCATCGCCAATCTTTTCGGCGTTCTTAACCATTGTTCTGAATTTATAAATCATAAAAGGCTTCCCATTAAGCCCTGCCCTCTCCTGTTTAAAGAATACCTCTCCCTTTGAGTCAAGCTTAATCAGGATTGATATTAATAAAAAAAGTGGAAATAAAATAATAAGAAGAATAAGGCTAAACATAAAGTCAAATAATCTTTTAATAATAAGTTGCAAGCTTTTCACACAACCACTTCCTTGTAAAATCTTTTCTAAAACACAATATTTCCAATAAATTAAAACAATGAATCAAGTTTATCAACCAATCTTGAAATGTCGTGGTTTTGTTCAACATACCTTCGTCCATTTTGCCCAAGTTCTCTTCTTTTATGCTCATCCATATTTGCAAGCTCCTTTAGGGCCGCTGCAAACCTTTCTGGAGACTCAGGTTCGATTGATATTCCTGCGTTAGCTTCCTTTACGATATCATTTACCGCCTTACATGAAAAAAGAATTGGTTTTGCACTGCATAGATAATCAAAAAGTTTATTTGGACTTATGCCGTATTTAAAAACATCCAAATCCTTAAGATTGAATAGGCAGATATCTATGCCGTCTAATAAAAATGGAACATCATACTTCTTTATAGGGTCATAGATTGAAACATTTTCAAGCCCTAATTCGTTTTTCATGTTTATCAATTTTTCCTTTTCAGGCCCATCTCCTATTAGTAGTATATCTATATTATTAATGCCTTCATCCTTTAAAATCTTTGCTGCATTTAATATTACATCGAGTGCATTTGCAGGGCCCATCGCGCCAAGATAAACCGCCTTTAATTTACCTGCATGCTCAATTAGTATTTCTTCTACTCTTGAGCTTTTTTCATTCTTTTGCAGGACTTCATCGTATCTTTTCACAACAACTCCATTTGGAATATATTCAACCTTGTCTCCGTAATTTCCAACTGAATTAATATAATCCTTAGCTCCAGGTAAAAGGACAATTATCTTCTCTGCCTTATCATAAATAAACTTTTCTATTGCATAAAAAACCTTTGCTGATATGCTATCTTTTCTCATAGCACCCATATCAATCAAAGTTTCCGGCCAAAGGTCTCTAATCTCAGCAATATACCTTGCACCAAACTTCTTTGCAAGATAATATCCACTAATGCAGGTAAAAGGATGGACTGAAGAAGCTAAAATTACATCAGGCCTTTCAAGTCTACTCAATATTCTATATGAATTCACTGCAAATGAAATCATATTCAAAAATCTTTTATAATCATTCGTCTTATACGGATATGTCCTTATCCAGAAAAACTTAACCCCGTTTATCTCTTCTATTCTGTATCTTTCACCTTCATTAAGCCTTTCAGTTCTTGTTTTTAAATCAAAACTAGATGCAAAAACAGTTACATCATATCCTCGACCTGCCAATTCTTCTGCTAAATCAAAGTGCCTTGTCCCCCCACCTATATATGGTGGAACTGCATAGTGATTCATTATCCAAATTCTTTTCATCAGCTACACCTCTAAGTTTTTTAATAATTCTGCTATATGTTCACTTGCTTTTCCATCTCCAAAATAGTTGCTCTTTTTAGTTTTGGGCTCAAAATTATTTATTGCATCCAATATTTTTTCATAATCGCTGTCAACGAGTATATTCCAACCGTCCTTTACGGTTTCAACCCACTCAGTTTCCCTTCTCATAGTTACGCAGGGAACATCTAAAAAGTAAGCTTCCTTTTGAACCCCGCCGCTGTCGGTAACAATCTTCTTTGCTGCACTTTCCAGCATAATCATATCAAGATACCCAACCGGCTCAATAATTTCTATATTTTCTCCAACGTCTATACCGTAATCAGCTAGAAATTTCTTTGTTCTTGGATGAAGCGGAAGAATTACCTTTTCTCCCGAATCCTTTAAGGCATTAAAAATATTAGTAAGCTTATCCTTATAATTAGTATTCTCAGCTCTATGTATTGTTACAAGTATAAATTCCTTTGAAGCTAAATTTAATCTATCTAAAATGTTTGATTTTTCCTTTGCTATTTCAATATTATACAATATTGAGTCAAACATTACATCCCCTACGTTGTAGACTCCCTTTTCTATTCCTTCGTTCTTTAGATTTTTAACCGCAGTTTCTGTAGGGCAAAACAATAAATCTGAAATGTGGTCTGTTAAAACCCTGTTCTGCTCCTCTGGCATTGCTTTATTGAAGCTTCTTAACCCCGCCTCAACATGAATAACAGGGATAAGCAGCTTGCTCGCAGCAAGCGCCCCAGCCAAGGTAGAATTAGTATCTCCATACACCAAAACAGCGTCCGGCTTCTCGTTTAAAATAACTTCCTCTATCTTAATAAGCATATTCCCTGTTTGGTTTCCGTGATTTCCAGACCCAACATTCAAATTATAATCAGGCTTTGGAATATCCAGCTCATCAAAAAATATGCTAGACATATTTTCATCGTAATGCTGACCTGTATGAACAATTATTTCCTTATGTTGCTTCCTTATCTCCCTCGATACCGGCGCCGCCTTAATAAATTGCGGCCTTGCTCCAATTACCGTCAATATCTTCATCTTCATCACCTTCCCATGAGTGACATTCACTTGATTTCTTGACTTCTTGAATTGTTTGTCAATTTCACTCATTGATTCTTTAATAGCTGCTCTTCAGGCACATCCTTAAAATACTTTGCTGGATTACCTGCAACAATTGTCCCGCTTTCTACATCTTTAGTTACAACCGAACCTGCTGCTACAAATCCATCTTCATAAATAGTTTTCCCGGGCAATATCGTTGCCTGCGCACCAATTCTTCCACCTTTTTTAACAGTTACTCCCTTAAAATGCTTAAATCTTTCCTTGGAGCGCGCTGCAAAATTGTCGTTGCTTGTTACAACACCGGGTGCAACAAAAACATAATCCTCAAGCGCTGAATAAGCAGTAATATAGACATTTGTCTCAAGCTTGCAGTTTGAACCAACCTTACAGAAATTTTCAACTGCCACCCCTCTTCCAATTATCGTCTTGCTTCCTATAGTTACATTTTCCCTTATTGTAGATAGGTCAGCAACGAGCGTGTTTTCTCCAATCTCGCAACCGCAGTAAATTATTACCCCTGCACCAATCAGGCAGCCGCTTGAAATCTTAGCCGGCGGCAGCTCCTTTTCATCCTTAAAAATACTGTTAACCGCCCTCATAGGCTGCTTTCCAATTACAGCATTATCGTCGATTCTTACATTATCTCCTATTTGAGTTCCTTTATGAATCACTACGTTATTTCCTATAATACAGTTGTTTCCAATCACAACATCGTCTTCTATAACAGCAAATCTTCCAACCTTGACATTCTCGCCCAATATGGCTTTTTCAGATATATAATTCATTTGTATCTCTCCTTTAAGTGACATTCACTTGATTTCTTGAGTTCTTGAATTGTTTGACAATTCAAGTTTCTAAAACACCAATGAATATTTTAAAAACAAGTAATTATATCGCGAATTTTAGCAGCATTTTGCAATTACAAGTTCATATTACTTACCAAATTCCCTTCATATCTAATGTTGAAAAATCGCCCATAGGGAATTTAACCGGCATGCCTGTCTTTTGTGACTTGTAAGCTGCAAGTATTATCTCCATTCCCTTTTTGCCTTCTTCGCCGTTAATTAGCGGTTCTCTGTTGTTCTTTATTGCATCGATCATATCTTTAAACAGCGGTGTATGTCCATGACCATATACTGTATCTGGGTCACCTTCCTGGTCCTTTAATATCTCCTCTTCGCTATCTTTTCCGTCTGCAAATCTCCATGTCTCAATTCTGTTAACCGCAAGTCCACCTATTACTACAGAGCCATTTTCACCAAAAATGCTCAAAGTTTCCTCAAGGTTCTTAGGATATACGCAGGCACTTCCTTCTATTATTCCAATTGCTCCGTTCTTAAATCTTACAACAATTGCTCCAAAATCTTCTGCCTCAATATCCCTTACAAATCTTCCAGTCTGGGCATAAACAGAGTCAATCTCTCCGCCCATCATCCATTGCAATAAATCTATATCATGTATGCACTGATTCATCAAAGTTCCGCCATCAAGCTCCCATGTTCCTCTCCATGGAGCTTGTGTGTAATAGCTCATATTTCTGTTCCATCTGATGCTTGCCATTCCGTTTATCAGCTTTCCAAATCTACCTTCATCAAGTGCTTTTCTTAGCATTTGAATCGGCTTATTAAATCTGTTTTGATGGCATACGCAAAGCTTAACATTTTTCTTCTTTGCAGTCTCAATCATCCTATCTGCATCCTGCGTTGAAAGTGCCATCGGCTTTTCAACAACAACATGCTTACCCGCATTCATGCAGTAAATAGCTATTTCAGGGTGATATCCACTTTCTGTAGCTATTGTTACTACATCTATATCCTCTTTCTGCAGCATCTCTTTATAATCTATATACTCATTAACCCTTGCCTCAGGGAATTTTTTTCTATACTCATCAGCCTTAGCCTTTGCCTTTTCTATGTCAACGTCGCATGTTGCAACCAATTCCGCCTCTTCATGGTTGTTTATAATTCCTTCAACGTGCTTATATGATATTCTACCACAGCCTATTATAGCAAACTTTAGTTTCATAATTTTTCCTCCCTCTTTTGTGTTCCTAAAACTTAATTTTTTGGTGCCTGGCACCAAAAATTAAGTTTTACTTTGCAGCAAGGCACTTTTGCTTTTGCAAAAGTGCCAAACATATTACAGCTTAATAATCTTATCCCTATTTTCAAGAACTTCCTTAGTTGCATTTCTTGTATCAAATACAACCTTGGCATTCTTTACAACAAAATCATAATCGTAGTTTGAATGGTCTGTTGTAATTATAACTATATCTGCATCTTGAATGTTCTTTTCAGTAAGCTCAACTGATACGTAGTGTTTACCTGCGTGAGTAAACTCTGGTATATATGGGTCGTTATACATAACAACTGCGTTTCTTTTTTCAAGATGTTCCATAATCTTTAATACTGGAGATTCTCTTAAATCATCTATATCCTTCTTGTATGCCGCACCTAATAATAGAACCTTTGAACCGTTAAGAGGTTTTTTGAAATCATTTAATATATGCGCTGACTTTTCAACAACGAATTCAGGCATGTAGTCGTTAATTTCTCCTGCAATTTCGATAAGCCTTGTATGGTAATCATACTCTCTTGCCTTCCATGTTAAATAGAATGGGTCAATTGGAATACAATGTCCTCCAAGACCTGGTCCTGGGTAGAACGCCATAAATCCGTATGGCTTTGTCTTTGCAGCTTCAATAACTTCCCATACATCTATTCCCATTCTCTCGCATAGAATTGCCATTTCATTTGCAAGCGCTACGTTTATATTTCTAAATGTATTTTCAAGTATCTTTTCCATTTCAGCAACCGCTGGTGATGAAACTGGGAATATTTCTCCCTCTAATACGTTTCTATACATTGTTGCTGCAATTTCTGTGCAGTCCTTTGTAACCCCACCTACTACCTTTGGTGTGTTCTTTGTCTTGAAGAACTTGTTACCTGGGTCAACTCTTTCTGGTGAGAAGGCAAGATAAAAATCTTCACCGCACTTTAAACCTGTCTTTTCAAGTATCGGCTTAACAACTTCTTCTGTTGTTCCTGGATATGTTGTTGATTCCAATACAACCAGCATTCCCTTATGAAGATATTTTGCAATGCTCTCTGTTGAGTTAACAACGTATGTTATATCCGGCTGCTTATATTTATCAAGAGGAGTTGGAACCGCAATAGCAACTGCATCTACTTCAGCTATCTTTGAATAATCAGTTGTAGCAAAAATCATTCCCCTCTTAACTAAATCAGCAAGCTCCTCATCCACAACGTCCCCTATGTAGTTGTGTCCTTGATTTACCATATCGCATCTTTTCTGCTGAATATCAAATCCTATTACCTTATAACCTGCCTTTGCCTTTTCAACTGCAAGTGGAAGTCCAACATAACCAAGTCCTACAACACCTATAACTGCAGTTTTATTTTGTATCTTTTCTAATAACACTTCTTTTGTTGACATTTTTAAACCTCCCTTTATGAGTGACATTCACTTGATTTCTTGACTTCTTGAATTGTTTGTCAATTTAGCACCCAAACCATAAAACAAGTAGCCCAATTCACTTTGAATGTCACTTTGTTAATTATTTATCAACTAAATTTTATCCCAAATTTCGTTTGTTATCAACAAATTAAGATTCGAATTCCTTTATCTTATTCGCAACGTATTTCTGCTGTTCTAAAGTCAATTCTGGATACAATGGTATTGCAAATGTCCTCTTGCTCGCGTATTCAGAATTTGGCAAATCCCCTTCCTTGTATCCTAAATACTTATATACATTCTGCAAATGCAGTGGAACTGGATAATATATTCCCGTTGCAACTCCATTTTCCTTTAGGAAGTTTATCAATTCTTCTCTCTTCTCATGCTGGATAATATACAAATGATATATATGCTTGTTGTATTCCCTCTCGGTTGGCACTTTGCAGCTTGTATCCTTTAAAAGTTCATTATATATATGCGCCTTTTCGTTTCTTTTATTATTCCACTCATCAAGATACTTAAACTTAACATTAAGTATTGCCGCTTGGAGCTCATCAAGTCTGCTGTTAAATCCAAGCATATCATGATAATACTTAACCTTGCTTCCATGGAATCTTAACATTCTAATCTTTGCAGCCAATTCATCATCATTTGTGACAATCATTCCTCCATCACCATATCCACCTAGATTTTTAGTTGGGAAGAATGAAAAGCATGCTGCATGCCCAATTGAGCCTGCCTTCTTGCCCTTGTATTCAGAACCTATTGCCTGGCAAGCATCCTCTATAACTATCAAATTATGCTTTCTTGCAATCTCCATTATCCTGTCCATATCACACATTTGTCCAAAAATATGAACCGGAATTATCGCCTTAGTCTTTTCCGTAATCTTTTCCTCTATTTTTTCAGCATCTATATTATATGTATCCGGTTCTATATCAACAAATACAGGCGTTGCACCAACCTGTGAAATAGTTTCAGCTGAAGCAAAGAAAGTAAAAGGCGATGTAATGACCTCGTCCCCTTCTCCTATTCCAAATGCCTTTAAAGTTAAAACAAGTGCATCTGTTCCATTTGCAACCCCTATACCATGTTTTACGTTGCAATATCTTGCTATATCCTCTTCAAGCTTTTTAACCTGTGGTCCTAAAATATAGTGTCCGGATTCGATAGTAGAAATTACTGCTTCCTTCATCTCATCCTTCATGGTTTCATATTGTGCTAACAAATCCAAAAGCTGTATCATATGTATCCTCCCCTATAAGTGACATTCACTTGATTTCTTGAGTTCTTGAATTGTTTGTCAATTCTCAACTCTTTTATACGTTTTAACAAATTCCTGCATTAGTTTAAATATTACCTCATCATTCTCATCCAAAGCATCTTTCAGCCTGTTTACCATCGTCTCAACCTGCTCAAATTCATATTCACCAGGTTTTCCAATGAAAATCTTTTTATGCTTCGTCTTCTTAAGCCCCTCTTCGGACATCAAAAGCTCCTCATATAATTTTTCGCCAGGCCTTAAACCCGTAAACTCAATCCTAATATCCTTATCAGGCTCAAAGCCCGAGAGTCTAATTAGCTCCCTTGCAAGGTCAACAATCTTTACTGGTTTTCCCATATCAAGGACAAATATCTCTCCACCCTCTGCCATAGCGCCAGCCTGAATAACAAGCTGTGCCGCCTCAGGTATCGTCATAAAATATCTATTTATCTCAGGATGTGTGACCGTAACCGGACCACCCTTTCTAATCTGTTCCTTAAACAACGGAATAACGCTACCATTGCTTCCTAATACGTTTCCAAACCTTACTGCGACATATTCAGTATTGGACACCCTATCCATCGCCTGAATAATCATCTCAGTAAAGCGCTTTGTTGCCCCCATTATATTAGTCGGGTTAACCGCCTTATCGGTTGAAATCAAAACAAACTTCTTAACTCCATACCTATCCGATGCCCTTACTACATTTAGTGTTCCTAATATATTGTTTTTTATAGCTTCCTTTGGGTTTGCCTCCATTAAAGGGACATGCTTATGGGCCGCCGCATGGAAGACAACGTCCGGCCTATGTTTTTCAAAAATCTCGTTTATTCTTCCCTCTTCCCTTATTGATGCAATTATAACCTCATGGTCAAGCTCCTTAAAATTAGTTTTTAATTCCATCGAAAGGCTGTATGCCCCATTTTCATATATGTCGAGAATCAAAAGCTTCTTTGGGTTAAACCTTGCAATCTGCCTGCAAAGCTCAGATCCAATTGAGCCTCCTCCTCCCGTTACAAGAACAGTTTTATCCTTTAGATAATGCGCAATCTCTTCAATGTTCAGCTCAACAGGGTCTCTTCCCAATAGGTCCTCAATCTCTACATCCCTAATCTGACTTATCGTTACCTTGCCGCCTATCATCTCATATATCCCAGGCAGCGTTTTAAGCCTGCAGCCAGTCTTGTTGCAGAGCCTTATAATCTCCGCCCTTTCATCCTTATCAGCCGATGGAATGGCAATAACTATCTCATCGATCGCCTTTTCCTTAACTATATCCTCCAAATCATACCTTGTCCCAAGAATCGGAATTCCCAAAATATATTTTCCCTGCTTAGACTTGTCATCATCTATAAATCCTACAGGCATGTATCCCATATCCAAATGCTTTTTCATTTCCTTCGCAACGATTGCTCCTGCATCGCCTGCGCCAAATATCAATATTCTCTTTGCCCTCTTATCGCCAACGCCCTGCATCATTTCAAGATGGGTAACAACTCTTCTTAAGAATCTTAATCCGCCCGATGCCATAATAGTAAGCGCCCACATAACAAAATAAACGCTAAGCGGAAGCCTGTTTCGCATAACAACTCCATAAATAAATGAAGCTAAAGTTCCAGAGGATACTGCTACAACAACTGACAATAGTTCATCTATGCTTGCATACCTCCATATGCTCCTATATAGTTTAAATACGTAGAAAGAAATTATCATAATGATAGAAATTGGAACAAACGACTCGATATATCTATTTAAATATGCCTTTGGAATATGCCACGAAAATCTGATAAAGTATCCAACAAAGATTGCAGCATTTATGAAAATTATGTCGCTCAGAAGTATAAGTCCTACCTTTAATCTTCTTTTCATCCTTAATTCCCCAATCTTTTTCAAAATTCACATAACCATTAATAATTATACCCCAATTGCAAATAATAGTAAAATGTTTTTGTGTTATTATTCATATCACAAATTTTAATTTTTTATTAATTTTATTGGTGACATTCACTTGATTTCTTGACTTCTTGAGTTGTTTGTCAATATCGAGTAGGAGCTGAATAATTATTTTATTCAGCAGTTCAACAGAATGTGCTAATGAATAGATTTCAGAAATTGACACAAAACCTATTTCTATATGGTATTTGTTGGTTAGTGCTGTGGATAATTTAGGGATTTATGCTGGAATTTAGGAAGGGCAGTAAGCTGTATCGGCTTCATCGTGGGATGTTCAACATTCTTTTTGGGCTTACCCAACTCCCAGATGGTTGACTGCTTGCGGTCGAATACCAGGAATGCTTGCCGTTTTTCTTCCAGACGAACATGATCGCTTAATGCTGCCGTTGATACGGTGATTGCCCAAGCATCAATGATTGCTTATTCCAAATACAAGTGTCGAAAAGGTAAAATCCAGCTGCATCAAAAGCCCGACAAAAGTTCAACCCCTTGGTGTCCTCGTGGAACAAATAAATAGGCGCGTCCTTCTCCATCGCTTTTTCAGTGAGGGTAAGCACATATAAATGAAACTGATAAAACTTCTCATCTGGCATATTGTCGTTCCTGATTTTTGCGGACGTGCCTACGTATCTGACATTGTATGGAGGTTCTGTTATCGAAAGGTTTGTCAGCGGTGACCGTCACGCATTGCTATCGTAGATTAGCCGAGAGAACACAAATACATCAGATTACCTCAGTAATTGTTCCAGATTTTTAAATAGTAACTATGTGATTTACTTCTTTAGCAGCTGTGTTCTTACCGTTTTTTTGCATTCTTCGCACAAAGGATGAGCTTTTAGTCTATTAAATAGTTTTCAAAAAAATAGGTATATTTTAATATTAAACTCGCATAATATATATTAGTGAGTGCATTTGTATGAACATACAAATAAATTTTAGGAGGTATTTTTATGACAAAAATCTTAAAAGCACTTCTAACTCCTGGAAAAATTGTGCACCTTCATGATCTATATCAGGCTACAAACTGCAAAACTTTTAAAGAACGTCACAATTGTCGTGGCTGTCTAAGTTCTTTACAAAGAAGAGGATTAGTTGTATCACTTGGCAAATGTCTGTGGAAGGGACTCTAACAAAATATAGAGCAGTAATATTTTTATTACTGCTCTACAAAATCACTAGTAAAGGAGGAGAATTTAATGGACACTATTACTGCGAAATATGAACTTATAATCTACAACGGTGGAGAACGAATTGAGTTAAATAAAATTAATACTTTCGAAGATAAAGTAGACTATTCAAAATGTAGCTCTAGAATTTCACAAATTTTATTATGTGTTTTAGAAATGAAAAAGCAGTTAGAAAGTAATCAAAGCTCTTCAGATATGGATATTTATACAAATGCAATCAATAAAGTAGCCCAAAATTTGAAGGTAAACAATACAACAATAATCGACAAACTCACAAGACAACTCGGCTTGTCCGCTGAACAAGCAAGAAAAATTATTTTTGATTATCTACGAAATGGTTCATCTGACTTTAGGAATTTACTTTTAAAGAAAGTTAGTAAAAATACAAAAGACTACGATATTTCTGCAATTGAAACAACACTTAAATAAATTACAAGTTAATACTTATAATATATAAGTATAAATTCAATCGAGTAGGAGCTGAATAATTACTTTATTCAGCCCCTCTCACACCATAGTTCATACCGTTCGATACACAACGGTTCAATAGAAATTAATTTGCAAAGCACAAATCCTTATTCGCCTTTTTTGGACATAATCTAAATTTGGGTCAGATTTTAAATCTATCGCAATATACCTAATCTGATTTATTTCCCATAACATATACTTTCTCTTTTATATATCTATAATTTTATCAGGCGTATCTGCATTTTTCTATGCGTCTATTTTTTGACACTTACAACGTTTTGGCGCTTACCTTTCACCGACAAGATTACACCCATACAGGCGCATATTAAAATTGGCCCAAGGAACCCTTGGACCAATTGTCAAACAATTCAAGAACTCAAGAAATCAAGTGAATGTCACCATTTATAGCGTTAACTGTTGCTTTATCGACAACACCAGTTACCTTGAGTTTCTTTGCCTTTTGGAGCTTCATGACAGCTGATTTAGTTGCACTTCCAAAGTAGCCGGTTGGATTGCCTACCTTATATCCAATGCTGTTAAGTGCAGCCTGCAGCTTTTTAACATCTTCACCCTTCATTCCAAACTTCAAGGTTCTTGTGAAATTCAATTTAGCTTTGCTAAATTTCTTTGCATCCTCAATTATCTTGCCGTAAAGCTTATCATCAACCTCGCCAGTTGCTTTTAATCCTTTTCTCTTTTGGTAGCTGACAACAGCATTATACGTTTTATCTCCAAAGTAGCCTGTAGGAGTTCCTATATTATACATCAACGTATTCAATGCCTTCTGAAGCTCTGCTACCTTTTCATTCTTACTTCCCTTCTTTAATATGAATTCGCTTCCCCTTGAAACCTCTTTAATAACATTAAACTTAGTTTCATAACTCAATTCCTTGCCTGAAGAATCATTCTCATCTTTAACTGTAACTTTTACAATATATTCCCCGACGTTTTCAGGCACATAATTTAATGTTCCAGTGTTTCCATAGTCCTGTTCATAAACTATATTTCCGTCCTTATATATTTCAAACTTGTATAAAAGCTCTCCACTTCCTCCTTCAGTTACAATGTTTAAATTTACAGGCTTTTTCTCGTAGACTATATTTTTATCTAAAGTTAATCCTGAAATGGCAAGAGGTTTGAATACCTTAAGTGAAACTTGTCTTAACTCATCAAAATCGTTTGTTGAGTTAATGTTTTTAATATAGGTCTTTAAAACATAATCACCTTCCAAAGTTAACTGGTAATTAAATATATATTCACCTGTATAAGATGAATTAGGATTAATTATTGCTCCATCTTTTATTAATTCAAACTTGTATAAAGTATCTGTGCTTCTTGTTTGGGTGATTATTTCAGCTTGCAGTGTATCCCCAGCAATTAACTTATCATTATTAACGTTTACAAACACAATATTGTTTGACACGTTTATTATATTTGCACCTTCGTAGTAAAATCTTAATATCTCATCATATTTTTGCCCTGCAAGCGCCCTATTTCTTGCCCCTATCTGGCTAAGTCCAACACCATGTCCATATCCTCTTCCTGTAAACGTATACAAATCGTTTGCTTCATCATACGAAATATCGAACATTGCACTTCTTAACGCCAGTGCTATTCTTGGCCACTCCTTTTTAAGGCTTTTTCTGACCTCGTTACCATTTACGTCCAAATAAATAATATCCATATTTGCAACTCGTCCACTTTCATTTTTTACTATGGACGACAAATCAATTCTCAAAAATTTTTCGCCTTCCAATAATACTCCCTTATTCTTAAGCCTTTTTTCAACCGTATCTTTAGTAATATCTGTATCAGAACCCTTTAGCTCGATTGCCCCAGGTGTTCCATTTGATGAAGTAAATGGCCAAATAACATTGTCAAACGGGTCAGGTTTAGAAATCAAATACGGCAATTGCACGCTCCATGCATTTCCTGATGCCTCAGTGTAGCCTCCATTGCTGGAGGAAAAATATGCAGAGATAATATTTTCATTATATGTCATCAAAACTCCCTTTGTATCATCAACAGCCTTTATAGAATTGACATAGCTCTCGTTATATCCTCTATAAACCTGGCAGTCAACCCCATCGCATAAATCATATCCATCCTTGCGGTGTTTTCCCTTGTTCGAAAGCGCATAACATCTTGCAGCAACCGCCTGTGCCTTCAGCGCCTCAATATGTGAGGATTCACCCATCTCATGCGGCACAACTCCCTTTAAATAATCCTCAACCCCAATAATGTTTATTGGCAATATTAAATTATTTCTTACCTTAAATATAAAACTACCTCTATATTTATAATTCCTGCTACCTGATTTTATGCTAATAGTCGTCTGCATCTGAACCGGAACAACCGACAGTTCTGTATATGTTTTACCGTTAAAACTAACCATCCCATTCAAAACAGACAAAGTTATGCTTGTCCCAGATGGCTGCAAAACGTTGTCCACCAAATAATCACCATTCAAAGTCAGCGTAACACTCGATGCCGCCATACTATCAAGCCCAACCTTTAAATCGCTGAAATAGTCATTCCTTACAGCTCCTAAAACCTGTAATGGGGAAATTAGCATTATAACGCACAGAACAAAAGCTATTATCCTTTTCACAGCCTCCCACCCCCTGATACAATTATATTGCATATTCTAACAACAAACAATAACATGCTTATTATTTAGACAATATTTTCAAATAAAAAGTTCAAACTACATTCCAAAAACCGACACTAATTTTAAAACATCTTTCAAATCCAAATTAGAAAGTAGTGCAGACTTTACCCTGTTTCTTGAATCCTCTGGCAAAGCCCTATATTTCTCCTTAACTGAAGCCACTTCCTTTTGATAAGAATAATCAGGATTTGAAATAACTTTATTTAAGGTAGATTGAATAATTGATATAATCTCCTTTTCTCTATTAGTTTTCATACTAGAATAAACCTTATTTAAACTAATGCTTACCTTCCTTAAAGAATTTTCTACCTCCTCGTCAAGTCTTTTCACCTTTACCGTCGTTTTCTTACCACTTTTTATTACACCTTTATTTTCAACAATAACTTTGCTCTCATCAAATAATACAACATCCTTATTATTAAACTCAAATGTAACAACTCCATCCCTAATTTCAAAACTCTTCACCTTAAATGGTGATTCTGAAATATCAATCTCTACCCCCCTACTAGATATGTTGAATCCCTTTTCCTTTATTCTTTCACCATATTGTAGCACAACAGAAGTAGGAATCATCAACCTTCCAATTTTTATTTTTTGAGGATATACTAGAATATTTTTATCCTCTATTATCACCCTTCCACTCATAAACAAAAAAACAATTCGTCCTTTTAAGTTTACATGCGATATGATTTCTATTTCATCGTCTTTAAAATCAACATAAATTCCCTTAACTTGTATATCACCAAATTCTTTACCATCGCCAACCAAGTATTTTATAGAACTGTTTATATCTTCTGAAGTTGCCCTTACCTTACCACCCTTTAATGCAGCATCTTTAAAATCATTAATCAACTTATCAGATGCCTCTACCTTAGGTAAATCATATTTAGTAATAGCAAGCCCATAAATAATTCCAGCAGTTAAAAAAATTATTCCAATTAAAACAGACATAAAATATAAAACCTTTTTCAAATTATCACCCCAATAAAACTCATTTTAAAAAAAGAGCCATCAAATGATGACTCTTCCCTTATCTTATCTTTACTACAACTGCATAATTAACTTTTTCTTTGCCTTCATATACATAAAAGTTAATTCCAAGTGAATTACCTTCTGTTAAGCTTCTCAACGATCCTAAAGTTACACCCTCTGGAGGATTTTTATCAAGCCCAAATTGCTTTGGAGTAACTGTCTTCTTAACATTTCCTGCAACTCTTACTATGTTCCCTGAAAGGTTAACATTAGAGTTTTTATTAGCCATCAAATTAAGGTGTGTTACTCTATCAGAATCCTTCATAGCTGATAGGTCAAATATGAAGGCATTCCCATTAACTTTTGGTTTTACAACCATTGTTCCATTTACTAAAACATCAATGCTCTTTAATGAAAGCTTAACATCCTTTACAACGATTGTCTTTGTCTTCACATAAGTATCATACTTAACTTTTGAACCATCTCTTTTAACCATTATAGTAATATGATATTTTCCAGGTTTAGCAATCTTTGCATTAAAACTAAACACCTTATTTCCATCTACTGCTGCTGAATAACCATTTCCACCAAATATATCATAAGTTTTCTTTGTAGCTTCATCTACAATATAGGCTCTATATTGAACCTTTCCTGAATAATTTGCCTTAACTGAAACAGGAATTAAATCAAATACATTGGCACTTGTTTTAACCTGTGCAGCAAATGAAACCTTTGGAACCTTAACTGATGCAGCAGAAGCAACAAAATTAAATGACATTGCAAAGAACGCAAAAGCTAATACTAAAGCAGCAAACCTTTTAAAGTTTTTCATCTTGAAACC
The DNA here is from genome assembly GCF_001440545.1 of Caloramator mitchellensis. Classification (NCBI taxonomy): domain Bacteria; kingdom Bacillati; phylum Bacillota; class Clostridia; order Eubacteriales; family Clostridiaceae; genus Caloramator; species Caloramator mitchellensis. The sequence continues at coordinate 136,414 of NZ_LKHP01000003.1, read as the reverse complement.
CCCTTTCATTTGTTAATATGATATTAGCAAAATCCGAATCGTTGCACAAATGTAATTATTAGCAATGCAGTTATCTTTATCTTTTATAGTAAATTTTCTATATAAAAAAGGCTGTGCACTAATTACTTAGCCAACAGCCCCTTATCAATAATATGTCCCTTATAGTCCAATTTGTAAAATGAATTTTTCCTTTACCATTTTAATTTTTTCAAAAGCACTTGCCTCATCGTTATCACGAACCGCAAAATAGAATTTTATCTTTGGTTCTGTTCCCGAAGGTCTTGCAGTTATAACTGTTTCGTCTTCGAGTATTATTTGTATAACATTTGAAACTGGTAAATTTATAATCTTTTCACTACCTAGCAATAAGTCAACCTCTTTAGAAGTTAAATAATCTTTTACTTTAACTACTTTTAAATTGCCTATTGATGTAGGTGAATTGTTTCTTAATTTATCCATAATCTCGTTAATTTTCAAACTACCTTCAATACCTTCTAATGTAACAGATTTTAGATCTTCCTTATAATATCCATACTTTTCATACAACGATACAAGTCCCTCATAAAGACTCATTCCATTTAGCTTGTAGAATCCAGCCATTTCACAAATGAGCATAGAGGCAATTACTGCATCCTTATCTCTTACAAAATCACCTGCAAGATAACCATAGCTTTCTTCAAAGCCAAATATAAAATCCTTGTTTCCTTGTTCTTCAAATTCCTTAATCTTTTCACCGATATACTTAAATCCCGTTAAAACATCCATAATGTCTACATTGTAGTTTTCTGATATTCTTCTTGCCATTTCTGTTGTTACAATGGTTTTAATTACTACTCCATTTTGCGGAAGTTTTCCTGTTTCTTTAAGGTTTTCAAGTATATAATGAGTTAAAAGGGCTCCTGTCTGGTTTCCTGTTAAAACTACAAATTCCCCTTCCTTGTTCTTTACAACAACTCCAACTCTATCGCAGTCAGGGTCAGTTCCTATAATCAAATCAGCCTCTAATTCCCTTGCCATCTCGATTGCCCTTTTAAACACCTCATGCTCCTCAGGGTTAGGATACTTCACTGTCGAAAACTCAGGGTCTGGGTTCTCCTGCTCTTTAACGACGTAAACATTTTTATACCCAAGCTCCCCAAGAACCCTTCTTACAGGCTTGTTGCCTGTTCCATGAAGCGGTGTAAAAATAACCTTTAAGTCATCCTTAACCCTTTCAACGATATCCCTGTTTACAGTAAGCCCCTTCACAAGCTCAACATATTCTCTTTCAACCGATTCATCTATATAGTTAAATAGACCTAATTCCACTGCCCTGTCAAACCCAATAGTCTTAATATCGCTATAGTCAATTGAATTAATCTCCTTCAAAATGCCTTCAGCGTTCTCCTCAGTTACCTGGCCTCCATCCGACCAGTAGACCTTATATCCATTATACTGCTTTGGATTATGTGATGCAGTTATAACTATCCCTGCAGTTGCACCTAAATATCTTACAGCAAAGGAGAGCATTGGAGTTGGCTTTAACTCACTATACATATACGTTTTTATCCCATTTGCATTTAATACAAGTGCAGCCTCTTTTGCAAACAAATCGCTGAACCTTCTTGAATCATATGCAATTGCAACAGAACCTGAGCGTTCCTTCTTCAATATGTAATTTGCAAGACCCTGAGTTGCCTTCCTTACAGTATAAACATTCATTCTGTTAGTTCCAGCACCAATAATCCCTCTTAAACCACCAGTCCCAAACTCAAGTTCCTTATAAAATCTCTCTCTAATTTCAGCTTCATCTAGATTCTGCAATTCCTTTCTTGTTTCTTCATCAAACCCCATCCATTTGTTATACATATCTTTAAATTCCATTGCCTATACCTCCATTTACCATTTACATTATTTTCTATTTTATACGATTAATTCAGATTACACAACATTATAATAATAAAACAATAAAATTGATCAATGTAAATTTTGTATAAATTATTTATTTTATTTAAATTATTCCCTTTAAATATGACATGAATTCATCTTTGATTTCACTTCTCTTTAATGCAAATTCAATTGTAGCCTGCAAAAATCCTAATTTATCTCCCACATCGTATCTTTTGCCTTCAAAATTATATGCATACATAGCTTCTTTTCTTAGCATTTCTTTCAGTGCATCTGTCAATTGTATTTCACCATTTTTTCCTGGTTTAGTATTTTCTAAAATATTAAATATTTCTGGAGTTATAATATATCTTCCTAGTATTGCAATATTGCTCGGTGCTTCATCTATATTTGGTTTTTCAACTAAATCTGACACTTTATATAGTCTTTCATCAATTTGAACCCCGTTTACTATACCATATTTATTAACATCTTTTTTATCAACCTCTTGAACACCTAAAATACTTGTTTTATACATATTAAAAGTATCAATCATTTGTTTAAGACATGGAGTTTTACTATCTACTATATCATCTCCTAAAAGAACTGCAAAAGGCTCATTACCTACAAATGTTTTAGCGCATAAAATTGCATGCCCTAGTCCTTTAGGCTCCTTTTGTCTTATGTAATGTATTTGAGCCATATTAGTTATATTATCTAGCATCTCTAGCATTTCATATTTGTTTTTTGATTTTAATTCTAGTTCAAGCTCAATAGATTTGTCAAAATGATCCTCAATAGCTCGTTTGTTTCGGCCTGTTATTATTAATATTTCCTCTATTCCAGATTTAACTGCTTCTTCAACTATAAATTGAATTGTTGGCGTATCCACTATAGGCAACATTTCTTTAGGCTGAGCTTTAGTTGCCGGCAAAAATCTTGTTCCAAGTCCTGCTGCTGGAATAATTGCTTTTCTAACTCTCATTATTATCCCCCTTAGCAAATATGATTAAAACCTACAAATAATTATAGTCTATATATTAGCAATATTATAATAGAAAAAGAAATATATTTCCAGTTTTAAAATATACTTATAAGTTTATTTTGGGGACAGTTCATTTGCTATTCAACTCTTAAAAGTTTAATTATAAATGAACTGTCCCTTTACATTAATACATTAATACATTTATATTTGTTTTAGCCACTCAATTGCAACTTCGTCATTTGGGTTTATTTTTAGTGCGTATTCAAACTGTTCCTTTGCTTTTTCTATTTGGTTGAGGTAGACATAGCAGGCACCTATGTTTGTTATTATGCTTGTGTCCTTTGGGTTAAGTTTATGAGCCTTTTCAAAATAGTTTATGGCATCTTCTAGATAGCCAAGGGAGGCGAGGTTGAGCCCTATTTCATTATCGACTTCGGGGGTTTCAAGGGCTTGCAATAGCTCTTGAAGGTATAAAAGGGCTTTTTGGTGATTTTGAAGCTGCCTTAGGGCAACTGCTGCATAATATTTTGCATCGAGATTATTTGGGTTTGATTCTATGTAGGGTATTAGTATCTTAAGGGCATCCTTTGGAGAGCCTTGTTTTAGTAAATCAACAGCTTTATCGTAGTTTTCTATTGATTGGATTTTATCAAGGTATTCTTGGGCTTTTTTCGTTAAGTCTTTGTGGGTCTGAACCTTTCTTAAGTAGTGTTTTGCAAGGTCTGTGTCTTTGTCGAGGTAGTATTCGCCAAGATAAAAGTTAGGTATTTCGTAGTCAGGATGAGTTTCTGTAAGTTTTTTCAGGCTATCTAGTATTTCGTCTTGAATAAAGGATTGGTTTGTTTTGTTCAGGTATTCCATTAGGATGTATATTCTATTCATTTGGAATTCTTTTTTGGGGTTTAGTTCTATCAACGCATTAGCATAGATTGTTGCAGTTTTAGGATTAGACCTGTTTTGTTGTATCTGGTAGATTATGTAACTTTCTATGTTTGGGATGGATTGAAGTATTATTTTGTAGGTTGAATTTAGTTTGAAATCTTTATCCTGTCCAAGTATTAAAAGCATACCATCGATGATATTTGCGATAAGAAGTCTTTGTTCTTCCGATTGCAAAAGTTTGGCAGGTTCAACTGGGTAGTCGCCCTTGGGGAAAGTAATTGGCTGGTCTTTAAGATAAGCATTTACGTCCTTTTCTATTTCAATGAAAATAAGGTTGTGCGCTTGTTTTTTGAAGTATTCTTGAAAATTCATTCTATCACCTCGAATTATTTGATATGTTTAATATAGCAAATGGGGAGTGGATTTTCAATGGGAACACATGGGGACGGTTCATTTGTTATTATACTTTTTAAAAACATGGGGACGGTTCATGCGAAAATTCACTTTTTAAAGTAATATTTCAAATGAACTGTCCCCAAAAGTGAAAGTGTAATCTGAAATGAACTGTCCCCATGGAAGATAAAAAAAATAGAGCAGCAATTGCTGCTCCTAAAATTATTCAATTGTTCCATCAGCTCTAACAACTATTTGCTTTTCTACTTCTTCTGCCTCTTCAATTGTTTCTCCAACCTTGACCAGTGATGCCAGGATTGTGCTAGGTGGTTCAATTATCGATATTTCTTCAGCAACTTCAAGGTCAGCTACAGTTATTTTATCTTTTTTGCTGAGCCTTGAAACGTCGGCTACTAAATATTTTGGGACATTATCTACGCTGCATTCTACTTCAACTTCGTCCTGCATCTTTTGAACTATTGAATTGCTTGAGCGGAGATATTCCTCACCCTTGATAAGGACAGGCACTTTAGCATGAATTTTTTGTTTTTCATCAACCTTGTAAAGGTCAAGGTGCATGATTCTCTTGTTGATTGGATCCCTTTGAACTTCCTTAATCATAGCCTTGTAGTTTTTGCCGTTGATGTTAACGTCTATTATGCCATGGTCTCCCATTTTCCTAAGGGCGCTGTTAAGCTCGAGCTCTGCAAATTCCACCAACATATTTTGAATTTCTCTGCCGTAAAGATTGGCTGGAACATGACCTTCTCTTCTCAGTCTATTTGTATCTCCCTTTGTCTTGTGTTCCCTTAAATTTGCGGTTAGTAACATTTTACCCCTCCTTAAAGATTTATCCTTTAAGAAGTATTTCCAAGAATGGTGAAAATTAATCATACTATATAAAATTTTGTTTAGCTTGGGGACAGTTCATTTCAAAATTAACTCTGAAAAAATGGGGGACAGTTCATTTGCTATTTTAAAAATAAAGTTTAATTGCAAATGAACTGTCCCCATGTATTCCCATGGATTTAAGCTGAATTACCATTTTAAGGTTAAGTTGAATCGTGAATGAACCGTCCCCATCCATGCATGCCATCCCAATGAGTGAAGATTCATATTTCAAATGAACTGTCCCCATGATATTTGATGATGTCAGCTACGTATTCGTCAATTAAAAGCTCCTGATAAGCTGCAAAAGCATTTTGTTTTAGCAAATCGCCAAGCTGTTTAAGTTTGGGATTTTTAATTTTTTCAAGTTTTTTGAGGCGAGTGTCGTCTATTTTTTTGTTGGATATAATTTTTAGGTAGTCAGATGATTCAAAGTGCCAGAGTTTGATTTTTTCACCGTATCTTTCGATTAGCTTGTCTGCAATCAAAAGGCCTTCGGGGTCAAAGTCGCCAGAATAGTATATTACTTCTACGCTATCGCATAGTTTGTCAAGTAATACAAAGGATGCCAGCCTTATTTGGCCATAGGTGCAAATTAAAGAGGGGTTGTATTCCGAAGTTTTATAAAGCACTTCGCTGAATACCGTAGGGTTTTCAAATACATATACTATGTTGTTATTTGCGCTTACACTATCTACTCTTGAAAGGTTCCAAAGCGAAATTTGAACCGGTTCCTTTAATTTGCTGAAACCTTCCCAACCCGGGTGAACTTGTCCATTCTTGTAGCCTAACAAGCCGCTAATCATAGTAAAATTAGAAACTTCATCGTCAATTATTCCTGCTCTATATAGGGCTTCGGCGCGTTCTTCTGCATTCTTAGGAAAATCTATCCCTAATAAAAAAGAGATTGCGTATAAAAGCAGTTTGCCACATTCGCTGTCAGTATCAAATGTGTGTGGGTTTTTACTAATTCTTGAAGAAAAAATTGCCAGTCGCTCAATATTATTAACATCAAAGCTAAGACTGTTTATAGCATTCATTGTAAGTTGAAGCATGCTTTCTAATTCAGCTTTATTTTTCTCGTATTTTTGAATTATAAATTTATATGAGTTATCCTTGTTTTTCAAACTGCTCTCAAGCCAATTGTATGCTTTGCTTGCTTCATATTTTTTTAGTATCTCGCCAAAAAATTTTTCACGCATTTCATCGGATATTCTTTTTTCTTCTTTCTTAGAAATCAAATCCTCTCCAAAATATCCCATTAATACTTTTTCAAAATCAATTCCTGCAAATTTTGTGTTCTCTAGAGCATTAATTATTTTTTCAATCTTAACGCTTGCCGATTTTTTGCTGTAATAATCCCTTTTAAGGAGCCCTGACAGAGCCTCCTGTTCGTCAGGGCTTAAATTTTTTAATTCAATTGTTCCACCTAAATTGCCAAGCGACCTGTATTTTTCTCTTATAGCCTCGAACATTCTTTTATACGCTTTGGTGGATTTGAAATAATTAACACATTCCTTTGTTTTATCCACAAAATCACCGCCTAATTTATGAAACCAGTTCCTTAGTCTTTCCGTTCCAGTGGTATCTTATTACTGTAACAAAATCTGCGTTTTCAGGCCTTAAAAGTTCGCAAATTGCAAGGGAGGGAACTGTATCGTAATCTCCCCATAATATTTGGGAATTAATAACAAAATCAAGGTTTAAATCCCTTAAAAGCCTAAACATGTCCCTTATATTCTTTTCATCAACTCCAGCAAAAGCCTCATCAAGCGATATTATCCTTGGGCAGTCTCCTCTGGCACCTAAATATCTTGCATAAACCGCTGAGAAGAGCGGAACATACATTGCCATCGCCTTTTCCCCACCGCTGAACTGGTAAAATGCGTTGTTTGTCAGCTCCTTTTTATTCTGCCCCATCCTTTGGAAGTATAGCTTAAACTCAAACCATTTTCTATAGTCGAGTATCTCCTTCATTATGCTGTGGAATGTTACGCTTTTGCCTGAATCCTCCTGTATTCTTCTTGCATCAGCTATTTTGGAGCGGAAGTGTTCTGATAATTTGTTAAGGTCGCTCTCCTTCATTATGCTTCCTTCCTGCTTTAGTAAATCAACAAGCTCCTTTGTATCAAGCTGATTTTCGCCCTCTGCCTTTTTGCTGGTCCACCTTAGACTAAAGGAAAGTCCGCTTGAAGTATCCATTTTCTCCATTAGCTCATTCATCTTTTTAACCCATTGCTCACTGTGGTAAATCTTGGCTCTTATTTTTTTGCTTATATTATTAACAAGTATGTCCTCGAAAAGCTGCCTGTCGCTTTCCTTTAGAAGCTTTTCGTTTTCCTCTATTCCCTCTTTGATAAAATCGATTAGAGCATAAAAATCTACGTCCTTGCCCCTTACCTTTCCGGTTAAATAATGCCTTTTTGCCCTTGCAAAGGCTGCCTTTATTTCCTCGTCATCTGCTTCAATTTCCCGGTCAAAGAGAGAATCAATCTTCACGATATATTCTCTAAGGTGCTGATTGTTTTCCTGGAACTTCTGATATAGATTGCTTATATAATCGTCCTTTTGTTTTTCATCTATTTTAATTTCTCTTACCAATCTATGGGCAATTTTGATTGGCTCATCCTCTTTAGCTTCTTCTATAAACCCAAGTTTATATTCTTCAATAAAGGACTGTTTAAATATATCTACTATTTTTCCTTTTTCATTGATTTTCTTATTAATGCTACCTAATTCTTCGATTGCCCTTGTGTATAAATCATGGTTTCTTGCTCTTTTGTCTATTTCTTTTTCCTTTTCTACAGGATATGTTTTTAATATGTTTAGGCACTCGTCTATTTCCTTTTCTATTTCATCTATATTTGAAAGTTTCAGCTGCTCAAATAAATTGCTAAGGTTTATTTCGTTTTCCCTTAATTTTCTATCGAGGGAGGTGATGTCGTCTATTAAGTTTTGGACATCCTGTTCAATCTCTTCCCTCTCGTATATTTTAGAATTTGCCTGTTCGTTATTGTGCATTATATCAATATGAAGTTTTTCAAGGCTGTGAAGTAAATCTCTATACTTTTTAGCAGACGCAATAGCCTCTTCGTATATCTCTATGTCTGCCTTTAAATTTATTTTATGGGTTAGTTCATAAACAGATTGCTGAACATGCTTTAGTTTTTCATAAATTGTTCTTTCTTCTTTTTCCTTTAATTCTACGTCTTTTATTATTCTTTCGAGTTCGTATTCTGCTTCCTGTAGTTGTTTTATGGCTGTTAATAAATCATCGCCTTTAGGGAATTTATTGAGCTCACTTTTTAATGTGGCTATCCTTTGGTTTATTTTTTGTATTTGTTCTTCTTTTTCTATTATTTTTTCCTCAATATTGCGCTTTATTGTTTCTAATTCATTAATCTTTTCTTCACGGTATCTTTTTCTAGCTGATGAACCGATGAATTTTGGGCTGCAGCTGCTGCTTGTTTTACCCTTTAATATGCCGATCTGATACTCTCCCTTTTCGTTTATATATGTTGAATTATTTTCGTCAATTAAAATGCTTTGTATCACGTCGGTTATATCCTTTTCGGTTATGCCGTTTACGTCTATTTTGTCGGGCTTTAAAAATTCAGAAATATCATGCATCAAAATTTGTGGCGTTGGGAAAATGTATTTATCTGCCATATCTTTATCCATCTGGAATATTTTATCTTTGAATTTAGAAGGAACGATTAATGCATCCAAAAGCCCCATATCATTGAGTGCTTCCTCCACCCTTCCCATTATTTCTTGAGGTATGTCCTTAAAATCAACTGATTTATACAGCGGTATGAAAGGAATTCCTTCCTTTTCAAGCCTTTGTCTGTTTCTTATAACCCTTTCATCCCTTTCAGGTTCCGGATCTTTTTTGTTCCTCCACTCGGCAATTTCAGATTTTATTTCGTTTAGTTTATTTTCTTCCTGTTGCTTTTCAAATTGCAAATTAGCTCTTTCTTTAATAAGCTCTCCTTCAAAATGGTTGTATTCTTCCCTGATTATTTTAATAATATCGTCAAAGCTGCTTTTTTGGTTAAACTGGTTTACAGTTCTTGTGCAGCTTATAAGGACATCTTGGCTTGGGATGAATTCTTTATTTGAGTTTTTCCAGGCATATATTCTTTCGTTTAGCTCTTCCTTTGTTTCAATTAATAAAAGCTTTGAATCTTCAACTCTCTTTTCCTTTGTTATTCTTTCCTGCTTTTTAGATTCAAGCTCCTTTAAAATTTTGTCGTATTCCTTGTTTATTCTATCTAATTCTTTTAGTAGTTCTCTTGCATTTTCTATATTTTCATAATGCTTTTTGAATTTATCGTTAACAAAATTAAAATCATAGTTTTTGTCTGCGTTTGCTTTAATCTCATCCTTTAAAAACTCCTGCTCATCAAATGCAAAATCAACGGCGTATTCGTCCATCTCTTCGACTATTGCATCGAGCTTTTTGATTAAAATGTCGTGTTTATCGCTAAGCTCTTTAATTTCAGAGTAAAGTTTTCTTTCACGCGATTTTTTTAGGTCGAGTTGGTTTTGCTTAAGATGCTTTTCTTTTTTATAGTTTGAAATCAAATCTTCTATTGAGTGTATTTTTTCTTTTATTTTGAGGCTGTCGTGAACTTCTAGCTGCCTTTTTTTATCCTCAGCTGATTTTATTAGCATGCTGTATTCTTCTATTTTCTTCTCGGCTGCTTGGAATTCTTGTTTTGCATAGTCTCTTTTTTGCTCGAGTTCTTTTTTGTCTTTTATGAGTTTTTCTAATTCGTTGTTGCTCAGTATAAACGATTTTGCCTTGTCAATTAATATAAATTTATTGTATTTATCATAGGCGTCCTTAATCCTGTCGGCTGCTTTTTTGCTCTCCTTTAGCTCATCCAGTCTGCTCTTTATGTTGTCCATATTTTCAATAGCCTCAGACATTGGGCGCAGATCATCCTCTGAAAGGGGTTGCAGTGAATTTTCCATTATTTCATATATAACCGTTGGTCTAAAGTCCTTTGAAAGCTTCGGGGACCTGAGCTGCACAAGAAGCTTTATAAGCTCGTCGTATTCGTCTATGTCGCTAAATCCGAATAACAGGTCGTTGACCATTTTCATATAATCGCCCTGGGTTTCAACCACTTTGCCGCCTGTAGAGATACGGTTTTCAAGTTCCTTTTTAGTTAATGGTATCTTTTCGCCTATGTTTTTGTATAGATAAAAATTATGGCCAATTCTTCTGCCGTCGGTTATAGAAAAGCCCCAGGATTGGATTGGTTTTCCTCTTTGAGCCTTAAATCCCATGCCTATTGTTAGATAGTTTCCCGTGTCCTTCTTTTTAAATTCCATGTAAAGGTATCCGGTTCTTTCGTCATCTCCGTCTTCGTCATCTCCTAAGAGGTAATTTTCAAGCCTTCTTGCCTTTGAACCAAATGGGTCAAGCCTTTCGGGGCTTTTATTCCCGTCAAGTAGAAGGGGGATGAAACTTTGCATTGTAACTGATTTTCCCGAACCATTTGAACCTCTTAGGAGCAACCTTCCATCTGAAAAGGTAAATTCCTCTTCATCATAATACCAGAAGTTAGCAAGACCTGCTCTTTCAATTATCCATCTATTCTGATTCATCCATTGCAACCTCCTTCTGGATATCTGTGTAGAAATCGTCAGGATATACTCCAACTATTTTTCCGCACAGCGGCAATATTTTGATTTCTTTTTTGTCTGGTAAAATTTCAATCATATTAAAGCCGGACATGTAGTTTATTATCTCGTCGGTTAATTTATCTATTTGCATTTCTCTATATTCTTTGCTCCAACCTACTGAGTTTTGCAATTTTAGTTTTTGTATAAGCGATTGAAAATATGGTAATGAAACTTGGCACGTGTCGTTTTTGTCTGGCTTTAGCTGGTTTGCTGAAATCATGCTTTTTATAACCTTGTTCAATTGCAAAACTATGTCGCTTATAGATTTGTTTTCTGGGAATACATCTTTGTAATTTTGATTTTGTGATAAAACAGCCATAGCGCCGTTTCTGTGAACATGCAGCTCCCAGCCGAGGTATTTTTCAAGGTCGTTTTCTAAGGAGCTTTTTTGTTTCTTGATGTAGTCGTAATCTGGGTCGTCCGTTCCTTCGTTGTATACTATTGGGGACATTATGAGCCTTCTGTAAACCCTGTGGCGCCTTATTATACCTCTGTCTCTGTCAAGGTCTAGCTGCTCTTCATTTTCAAGGTCTTTGTAGGATTTATAATTTAGTATATTTGTTGTAAAATTTCTTACAAAGTATCTTGAAAGACCGGTGCTCTCGTAGAGCACTTCCGATGTTGCATCCTGTGCAAAGCTCTGCTCGTCCCCGTCATCTACCTTTATCATGCCGATGTCGGTAGCAAAACGCATAACCTTTATAAGGCTGCGGCGGTGCCTGTATAAAGTCCAGTCCACCTTTTCGTCGCCTTCAAAGTTCCCTTGAATGAAGTCGGTTATTTCTGATAGGACGAATTGTTCATCCTTGCCCTTGTCCTCAAGGAACATAAGTAGAAGGCATAAAAATGCGTATTCTATTGGGGAATGGAAGGTGCTTATGCCCATCCATTCTTCAGCTTTTCCTGGAAGTTTCTCAAGTTTTATAAGGTAGGGGTTTATTATTATTTGATAGCCAAGTTTTTCTGTTATAAAGGATTTAAATTCATGGATGTGGTCTTTTATTTTATAGTAGAGCTCTTTGTCTTCATCTTTGCTTATCCAATAGTTTTCAAGTAGAAGTTCGAGTTCCTTCATATTTGTCTCCTTTAATCCTCAAATAGAATGACATAGGGTGGCATTGTAAATGTTCCATCTTCACAATTAACTGTGCATAGATGATTTTTATTTTGTGGTTCAAGTATTCTGTATTTTCTGCCGGTTTCGGTTTTTGATATTTTTTCATTGGAATTTATACCCTTTGATAGCCAGCGCAGAAGTATTCCTCTGACGTGAGGGGAAATTGTTGGGAGGTTAGCAAATTCTATTTTGCCATCGGCTATATAGCTGTTGATTATTTTTTGTTCTTCTTCGCGTATTTTCATTATCTTTTCAAGCATAATTATTTTTCTCTGGCTATTGTTTTTTATTGGGGATTTTAGTGATTTTTCTTTGTAGTTTTTGATTCTTGGTTTAAGGGTTATTATGCTTGGTTCTTCGTCGTATATGCTGGAGTTAATGCTCTCGGTTTTTCTTGGTGTGGTTATTTTTATGTGCTTTGTGTTAAAAATTCCAAAGCATAGGGATGATAGTTTGTGGGCTTCGTTTATATCCTTGCATTCTAAAAACATCTTGGCAAGTTTTTTGTATTCTTCTTTGCGGTTAGCAGCGCTGTTTCTGCTCTCTGAAATTTGCGATGCGTAACGCGTTATTTTTCTTATTATGTCGTTTGTTGTATCGAAAAGCTTTGCAGCCTCGCTTTCGTGGTTTTCGTAGTCGAGGAACCAGTTTTTTAGATTCTGCCATTTGCCGTATACATTGTCTTTGATTTGCTCTGAGCTAGTATCAAATTCAAACCTTGGGATTGAACTTTCGTATTGTATTATCTTGTCAAGCACCATTTTTTCAGTAGTTGAGTCGATTGATTGCAGGATTGATTCTATGGCAATGGCGTTTTGCTGCAGGCCCTTTATAAAGTCCCTGAGGTAGTCGATGAACTTATCTTTGTAGATTAGAAATTCGCGCGTCTTCATCATTTCTTCAGCACGCAGGGTGTTGAAGGTGTTTATGTAGTCAGTTGAGTTTTGAGTGAGCCTTTTAAAATAGTTGTTTAAATCCTGCCACCATGCGTCTGCTGACTTTTCGTCTTGATTTATCATTGTTTTGAATTTTTGAAGCTCTATTTTTATTTTTTCGAGTAGCGATGGCTCAAGCGATGCGGTTTCTACGTGAAGATTTTCTAATGTTATAGTTAGTCTCTCTATTTCGACGGAATACTGGGAAATCTGGTATCTGAATTGCTTGTTTTTATACTCCTCCAGCGTTGAAACCTTGGATGTGTCCTGTATGGGTATTAGATTTTTCCATTGAACAAGTGTGTCAAGGTCCTGTTTTAGCTGCTCCATTGTGTAGTTTGAAAATTCGCTGTGGTTTGTGAGCTCCTCATAGATTTCTTCTTTATATATCCACTGCTTCATCTTTTGATATTGCAGGTAAAAATAACGCATAATCGCCCTGTATCTTGAGGCATTCTCGGCCGTTAAATATCTAACTTCATCAATCTGCTTTAGCAGCTTATTCGTAATCTCCACCTAATTCACCACTTTCAAGTTTTTGTATTAAGTATTGACATTATTTTTGATGTTTAGTCGCTTTCAATGAATATATTAGCAGAGATTTTGGGATTTGTATATGGGGACGGTTCATTTGCTATTTAAATTTTTTGCTGGTGACGGTGCTTGGGGTGTTATGGGGACGGTTATGGGGACGGTTCATTTGCTATTTTAATATTAAACTTAAATTGCAAATGAACTGTCCCTAACTATTTCCCAATGCCTAAATTTAAACCAAAGTTAAATTTCACATGAACCGTCCCTCAAATTCCTTCATTTCCGATGCTTTTGAAAAGTAATATATCAAATGAACTGTCCCCGATCATCCCCGATCACAACTCAATTGTATAAGTATAAATTTTTTGTCAAAAATATAATATAAATTTAACATAAACTCATTGCAATTATTAATCTATTGTTCTATAATTATATTCGTTTTAAATTGATAGAAAGAAGGTGCATAAAGAGTTGTATAAGATGGATCAAAATCAAACACCAATTTTTGACGCTTTAATGGAATATCACAAGAGAGATACTATTCCCTTCCATGTTCCCGGACACAAAAGGGGCGACGGAATGGACAATAAATTTAAGGATTTTGTCGGTTCTAACATTTTATCAATTGATGTTACTGTTTTTAAGTTGGTTGATAGTCTGCACCATCCAACGGGTCCAATAAAAAGGGCTATGGAGCTTGCAGCTGATGCTTACGGTTCTGATATGGCATTTGTTTCAATCCATGGAACATCTGGTGCTATTCAGGCTATGATTATGAGCGTTGTTCAAGAGGGAGAAAAGATTATAGTTCCAAGAAACGTTCATAAGTCAGTTACGGCTGGAATTATTTTAAGTGGTGCAAGGCCTGTGTTTATGCAGCCGGAGATTGATAAAAATATAGGCATTGCGCATGGTGTAACACCTGAAACTGTTGAGAAGACAATTAAGATGCACCCAGATGCTAAGGCTGTATTGATAATCAATCCTACTTACTATGGGGTTGCAACTGACATTAAAAAGATTGCCGACATCGTCCATTCTTATGATAAGATTTTGATTGTTGATGAGGCACATGGTCCTCATTTGGGGTTCAATGATAAGTTGCCAATATCTGCTATGAATGCTGGGGCCGATATCTGCGCTCAAAGCACTCATAAGATTATTGGTTCAATGACTCAAAGTTCATTCTTACAAGTTAGGTCTGGAAGGGTTGATATACATAGAGTTCAGCAGGTTATGAATCTTCTGCAAACAACTAGTCCATCTTATCCTTTAATGGCTTCTTTGGATGTTGCAAGAATGCAGATTGCAACTAAAGGAAAGGAACTTTTAGATAGAGCCATTGAACTTGCTAATTATGCTAGAGAAGAAATAAATAAGATTCCTGGATTATATTGTTTTGGAAACGAAATATTGGGACAGCCGGGTGTGTATTCGCTTGATCCTACAAAGATAACTGTTACTGTTAAGGGACTTGGACTTACTGGATATGAAGTCGATCAAATACTTGCCGATGAATATCATATACAGATGGAACTTTCAGATTTATATAATATTCTTGCGGTTGGTTCGTTTGGCGATACGAAGGAAAAAATGGATGCATTTATAAAGGCTTTAAGAGAGATAAGCGAAAGGTTCTATGGAACAAAACCTGCAAAGGTTGAGGTTTTAGATATACCAGCTGTCCCAGAGCAGAGAATTACACCAAGACAAGCATTTAATGCCAAGAAGTGGGCAGTGCCACTTAAGGACAGTATTGGTAAGGTTTCTGGTGAATTTTTGCTAGCTTATCCTCCAGGGATTCCAATTGTTTGCCCAGGCGAAGTTATTAATCAAGAGATTGTTGATTATGTGCAGGCATTAAAGGATGCAAATCTCTATGTTCAAGGAACTGAAGACCCAGAAGTTAATATGATTAAAGTTGTTGATATGGAATAAGGCTGCAAATTCGCAGCCTTAATTTCGTATTAGATTAAGTTTGTTTTGAATATTTTGGTTATCTTGTGATTTAAGGAATTCTATGTATTTAGACTCGCTCATATTTAATATTCTATCGTAAATTTTGAGAATATTTATCAGTTTGTCTAATGTCATTTCCAGCCTTGTGAGACGTGGGGATAGTCCGTTTATTTTGTTCTTTATGCTTTTCTTTTTCTTTGAAGTTATTTGTTTTAGTGTATCGAAGTAGGCTCGCCCTTTGTTTATTTCGTTTATTCTATTCAGGTTCACAAGCAGCATTTTTCTATATATTGGTAGAATATCATTTAATAATTTTGAACTCATTATCAAGTTTTGTTCTGCAAGTTTTGAAGCTTGATTCACAAATTCCATAATGGCTAGATTGTTTTGCTTTTTTATTTCGGGAAGTTTTTCAAGAATGCTTATGATTATGTCTACCCCATTTATCCCTTCGTCTTTAAATGATTTTAGAAGTTCTATTGAATCGTTATAATTTATAATTTCCTTTTTAATCTCCCTATCAAGAGTAATTGCCTTGCCAAGCCTTTTTAAACTATCTTCGTCAAATAAAAGTTCAAGATAGTAACCAAGTGTCATGACTTCCTTCTGTATTCTTTTATCGTTAACTACTTCTCCTTCATTGGTTAAGATTAAATAGCCTGTTATTTCTTTGTTGAAAAATCCAGCATCGTTGAACTCGATTATTCTATATAATTCCCCTTCAAACTCAATTGGTAGGGACATTTTTGCCGATTCTTTTGAGTTTCTGAAGTTTATGATTGAATTTTTGTATTTGCCTAGCTCTGATGTGTATATTTTCATGGTATGCCTCCTCTTGTGTGGGTTTTGGTTTGGGTTGGTTTGGGTTGGTTTGGGGACGGTTCATTTGGTATTTAATTTTTGCTTCAATTTCCAATGTTGAGGGACGGTTCATGCGCAAATTGAATTTAATTATCAATTTTTAAATGATTTTAATCTCTTTAATTTCTGTTATTTTCATTAGCATTTCAAAAATCTCCTGTGAAGTTGATTCATTTGATGCCTTCAAATTCAAATAAATTATTGCCTCCTCATCTTCACCACCAGAAATTTCAACTCCTACGATGTTAATGCCTTTTTCACCAAGTTTTTTACCTATACTCCCCATGACACCTGGGATGTTTCGAACAACAACCTGTAAATTATAGTATTTATACTCCTTGGAAATTTTTTGTTCAAGAAATTTAAAGCCTTTTAATGCAATAAATACAAAAATAGTCGCAATTGTGGCTTCTATAGTAAACCCAGAACCTATCGCAAGGCCAATACACGCAACAGTCCAAAGGCTTGCAGCAGTTGTTAGTCCTTTAACATTTACGCCTTCTTTTAGTATTGTTCCGGCACCAAGGAAGCCAATACCGCTTATTACCTGGGCTCCAAGACGCATTGGGTCAATGGCTGTCGGGCCATAAAGATTTGTATAATTAAATGAAATAATTTGAACTAGTGCTGAGCCAATGCAAACAAGTATATGGGTTCTTAAACCAGCAGGTCTGTTTTTATGCTCTCTTTCGTATCCGACTAATCCACCAAGTAGCATTGCAACGGATAACCTTAATATGGTCTGAGTTATCATTTGATCACCTCGCTAAAAAAGAGCTAATGTGAGTTTGGGATGGTTTTTAATTGGGGCGGTTCATTTGCAAGTTAATTATATTTTTCAAATTAGAAATGAACCGTCCCTAAGAATTCTCCCAATATTCACCCATAATTCACCGCATCATCGTTTCTAAAGCGTTAAAATCCCTTTTTTTACCCCGTCATCAAATTCTAATAGCTTTAATTTATGCATTTAATAATGATATTATACTACTTGTCCAATCTTTATAGAAGTATCTCAATAAAATTTTTGGAATTTCAAAAAAATTTAGAATTAAAGAATTATGCACATTTATAGTGTTCTTGAATGAATTTATTAATAATGCCTTGATAATCATCTTTAATAAGCTTTAATGCGAGTTTACACAACGTCGAAATGCGCGATTGCGTAATATTGCCCATATAATTGCATATTTCCTTCTGACTCATATTGCAGAAGCTGCTTAAAAACAACACACACAAAGCCTTGAAGTGCGTTGCCCTTCTGTTATATTTCAAATTTATTACTGTAGCTGCCGTTTGTAATTCTTCTGCTAAAAATTCCTTCACCTCCTCTGGTGATTTATCTCTCTCTAAGATTCTTCTTTCGCTTCTATACTCTGTCTTTTCTCCAACGAATTCTACCTCAAGCTTAATCGACTCGTCTGAACAATTATTCAAAAATTCCAAATAGTTTTCTCGCGAGGTCTGAGAATTATTGCCAAACATGGACATTATAAAATCTTCTTCTAATATTTCAAATCTGTCTTTTTCAAGTCCTAAATAAGCTCTTAAGCTTGAAAATCTATATTCTTTGATGTTGTTCTTTGCATATGGCAAATCTTCGACATTTCTGTGAATATAGCCGCTCAATGTTAAAATATATTCATCCCTGTCAACTATTTTACTTTTAAATCTGTCTTGGAAAAGATGACCATGTCTATTGTGAATTTTGTTAAAATTCTGGGCATAGGATTGATTTATTCCGTGCATAATCCTTGAAATATCAGCTCCGTTTGCGTCGATTATAAAATGGGCATGATTATCCATTAGGCAATAAGCATAAACTTTAAAGTTATATTTATCCTGGTAATTCTTAACTGTCTGAAGGTAGCGAACCTTGTCTTCATCGTTTTTGAACAGGTCTACTTCGCTTATGCTCCTCACCATGATGTGATAAATGGATTCATAGCTCTTTTCTCGAGCAGTTCTTGGCATAAATATCACACTCCTCCAATTATTATAATCATCTGATATTTTTGCCATAATAACAAGATTTTATTCTATTTTTTGTTCATGTGGTTCATGTGGGACGGTTCATTTGATAATTAACTTAAATTTTTATAATTGAAATGAACCGTCCCTATCTACGGCTTCCTTATACGGCTTCCTTTAAATTCCATCTCACGATATACACACTTACCATTGGCTAGTGGTTCCCACTACCAAGCCCACAGCGGACTTTCACTGCCAAGCTGTCGCCCATACCGGCACACTAAAAAACGGTTCATGATTTAAATTGTTCATGAACCGTCCCTAATCACTCTATCAGTTTTCAATGTAAATTTTAAATATCAAATGAACCGTCCCCATCATCCCCTTGCGCGGTAATGCGTGTGCAGCAGATGATGCGACCTCTCCCCAAGGGGTTTTTCCAAAAATTCGTCGTAAAGCTGCTTTATCACTGGGTTTTTATGCGATTGCCTAATAGGCATATTTGCGTCAACCTCATAAATAGACTTTATTCTCTCATTTCGCACCCTGTTCACCGTTCCAATAGGTTGTCCTCCACCTCCTATACAACCGCCAGGGCAGCACATAACCTCAATAAAATGATACTCTCTCTCGCCGCTTTTTATCTTATCAACCAAATGCCTTGCATTGCTAAGGCTATTAGCAACAGCTATTTTCACCTCCAACCCATCTATATTTATAACCGCTTCCTTTATTCCATCCAACCCTCTTACGTCCTCAAAATCCAGCTTCCCAAGTTCCCTCTGCGTCACAACTTCATAAACCGTTCTTAGCGCAGCCTCCATAACTCCACCTGACGCTCCAAAAATAACCCCCGCACCAGATGTTATCCCAAAAGGTGCATCAAACTCACTTTCCACAATCTTCTTTAAATCAATCCCTGATTCCCTTATCATCCTTGCAAGCTCCCTTGTTGTCAAAACAACGTCCACATCCCTAAATCCGCTGGAATTCATCTCTTCCCTTGCAGATTCATACTTCTTTGCAGTGCATGGCATTACTGATACTACAAATATTTTATCAGGCGATATACCCATTTTTTGTGCATAATAGGTCTTTGCAAGCGCTCCAAACATTTGCTGCGGTGATTTGCATGTTGATAAATTCGCCATAAATTCAGGATAAAACGTCTCAACAAAATTTACCCATCCTGGGCTGCACGACGTAAACATAGGGAACGGGCCGCCATTTTTTAATCTTTGCAAAAATTCATTTCCTTCTTCGATAATCGTTAAATCAGCTGTAAAATCTGTATCAAACACTCTATCAAATCCAAGCATCCTCAGCGCAGTTACCATCTGCCCCGTTACTATGCTGCCAGGCTCCATTCCAAATTCTTCACCTAACGATACCCTAACTGCAGGGGCTGTTTGAACAACAACGTGCATTTCTGGGTCACCAAGTGCCTTCCATACCTTCTCTATTTCCGATTTCTCATAAATAGCACCAACCGGACATGCTAATGAACATTGTCCACAATAAACACAAACCGTTTCATTTAGCGGTAACTCAAACAATGTGGCTATCCTATATTCGTCTGATCTATGAGAATATGAAATAGCCCCAACTGATTGAATGCTTTGGCATACTTCAACACAACGTCCGCATTTAATGCATTTGCTCAAATCCTTTACTATAGATGGGCTTGACTCATCTTTAGGCAGAATTTGATAAGTTCTTTCAAAAGGCAATTCCTCTATAAAAAACTCTGCTGCATATTTTTGCAATTCACACTTTTGATTCCTTATACACTTTAAGCAATCCATAGGATGGCTGGCAAGTATCAATTCCAGCACGGTTTTCCTTGCATCCCTTGCCGCTCTTGTGTTTGTAAACACCTCCATGCCCTCAAAAACTTTAGTTGAACACGCTGTAAGAAGCCCTTTTGCCCCTTTTACCTCAACAAGGCAAATTCTGCAATTGGCCTTTACCGATTGGTCCTCATGATAGCAAAGCGTTGGAATCTCGACTCCTATCATCTTTGCCGCCTGTAAAATCGTTGTTCCTTCTTCAACGCTGACTGGTATATTATTTATACTAAGATTAATCATTTTCAACACCTCCAAAGTTGCAAACATTCGCCCTGCACTTTTTATTTATATGTTCCACAAACTCATCCTCAAAATATTTTATTAAGCTAAGATGAGCTGTTGGCGCCGTTTCACCAAGTCCGCAGAAGGCTGCGTTTTTCATTATATAACCGACTTTCTTTATTATTTGCAAATCATTTTCAGTTGCATTGCCGTTTGCAAATTTGTTAACCAATGCAAGTAATTGCTTATTCCCTTCTCTGCATGGGGTGCATTTACCGCATGATTCATGGTAGAAAAACTCTGTAACGCACTTTAAAAAATCAACTGCACAATTCGAATCATCCACCACCAATATTGCACCTGAACCTAATGTCAGCCCTTTGCTTTTTAATTCTTTATAACAAAGTTTAGTATCAAGCATTTCTTCGGGAATACATGGGCCTGATGAACCACCAAGTTGGACAAACTTAAGTTTTCTTCCATCAGGAATCCCACCGCCTATATCGTATATAAGTTCCCTTAAAGTAATTCCAAATGGAACCTCAAATACTCCCTTGTTCACTAAATTTCCCGATAAGCAAACAAGTTTAGTTCCGCCGCTAAATTCCGTTCCATAGGATGCAAATTTTTCTCCACCTTCTTTTAGAATATATGGGACATATGCGAAAGTTTCAACATTATTTACAAGAGTGGGCATACCCATGTAACCATGATTTTTTATAAAAGGAGGCTTCATCCTTGGTCTGCCAGAATTACCCTCGGTTGATTCAACTAGCGCAGAGTTTTCTCCGCATACGTATGCGCCTGCGCCTGATATAATTTCTATATCAAAGCTAAATTTTGTCCCAAGTATATCGCTGCCTAAAAAACCTCGCTCCTTAGCTGCTTTTATGGCCCTTGCAACAATTTTTTGTGACTCAGGATATTCACCTCTAATGTAAATAAATCCCTTTGGTGAATTAAGAATATATGCAGCAATGGTCATTCCTTCAATTAGCATCAAAGGAAGATGGTCCAATATTACTTTATCCTTAAAAGTTCCAGGCTCGCCTTCATCTGCATTGCATATTATATATTTGGGGTTCTTTTGAATTTGATAAGCTTGTTCCCATTTTACACCTGTTGGATAAGCTGCCCCACCTCTTCCTTGAAGTTTTGATTTTTTTATTTCTTCAATTGATTCTATAGGACTTTTGCCCATTGCAATCTTAAGCGCCTCAAACCCTCCGACAGAAACATATTCTTCTATGGAATCAGGTTTTATCTTTCCTGCATATTCGGTAATTAAATTTAATGTTTTCGTCATTAGTTTCCCTCCGTTTCAATAATTAAATTGAATTGTTTCTGTAATCCATAACTATCTGTTGAATTTTTTCTTTATTGAGATTTCCATAGACTTTTTCGCCTATTTTTATGGCTGGGGCAACATCACATGCTCCAATGCAGCTTGTATATTGAAGCGTAAACAAATTATCTGGTGTCGTCTCACCCATTTTAATATTTAAAATTTCTTCAAATTCCTTCACAACATCTTTAGACTTATTTACATGGCAAGGTGCGCTTTTGCAAATTTCTATAACATATTTGCCCCTTGGCTTGATTGAAAACATCGAGTAGAAGGTAATAACGTCATATACCTTTGTGTATGGTATTTTAAGCTCCTCAGCAATTAATTTAGCCCATTCCATATCGATGTAGTTTCTGTCCGTAAGCTTCTGAACCTCTAGAAGAATCATAACAAGCTTTTCTTTTTCCCTTTGATACTTCTCAATAATTCCCATGATTTTTTCTTTGATTTCTTGATTAACCATACTGACACCTCCTGTTTTTTTAGACATTTTGGGGACAGTTCATTCACAAATTAAACTTTTTGATTTACCAATTTTGTAATTTTAGACTTTGAAAACTTCACTTTAAATTCTCGCTTGTTAAAAAAATAATTTTTTATCGCATGCTAAAAGGCTCTGATTTCTGAACTGCTTGGCCAAGTTAATAATTTAAATGAACCGTCCCCATTAATAATTTTCGAATTATCGTTAATTTTTTATCTTAATTTTTAAATTATTTTAAATATTCTGTAAATTATATCCATAAATATAGGGACAATTCAAATAGCAAATGAACTGTCCCCAATCTCATGTCAATCATAAATCAAAAATTTATATTAGAAATGAACCGTCCCCAAGCTTTCCCATGCTTATTTGCTGAGTTTCATGCCTTCCTTTAATGCGTTGATGTTCAATTCATGCATCTTTGCGGGAAGGTTTTCTTTAATAACAGCCTCCCAGTCGAGGTTTTCAACTCCGAGTGCTTTTATAAGTGCGCCAAGCAGAACGATGTTTTGTGCCTTAATGTTGCCAAGGTTTTCTGCCACTTGAGCAGCGTTAAATACAACCACATTTTCGACTGTTTTCTTGAGCTTTTCAATTATATTATCTGGGTAAGTTTCTTGCCCAACCAAAACGGATTGCGGATATATTTCATAGTCGTTAACGACCAAAGTGCCACCCTTTTTAAGATATTTTATCCATCTTGCAGCTTCCAGCTTTTCAAAAGACACTATTACATCCGCTTCTCCATCTCCTATAAGCGGTGAATATACCTTTTCGCCAAATCTTACCTGCGTAGTTACGCTGCCGCCTCTTTGAGCCATGCCATGAACTTCGCTCATCTTAACATCATATCCGTATTTTACAAGCCCCTCGGTCAATATTTTTGATGCAAGTATTATTCCCTGTCCTCCAACACCTACGAATAATAAGCTCTTTATCATGTTACTCACCTACCTTTTCCATTGCGTCAAATTTACATACCTGCATACATACGGTGCATTGGTTGCACATGTCCTTATCTATTGTAATCATACCGTTTCTATTTGATATTGCAGGGCAGCCAACTCTCAAACAAGCCTTGCACTTTTTACACTTATCCTGATTTATCTTCACGTATTTGCCTGCTCTTTTCTTCATAACATCCTTCAATAGAGCGCATGGCTGCTTTGTTATAATTACAAAAGGTTCGGTTGCATTGTATGCATCCTTAACCGCCTTTTCTGTTTCATCAAGCTTGTAAGGGTCTACCACTCTGATGTTTTCTTCCTTTATTCCAACAGCTTTAACAATTCCCAATATATCTATAACAGGCGCTATATCTCCCTTAAGTGTTTTACCTGTTCCTGGGTTTTCCTGATGCCCAGTCATTCCAGTTATGCTATTATCGAGTATAACCGAAACAATTGGGCTGTTATTATAAACAGCATCCACAAGCCCGGTTATTCCTGAATGGAAGAATGTTGAATCGCCAACAAATCCAAATATCTTATTCTTTCTTCCGCCCATCATAGCCGCTTTCTCAAATCCTATCGCAGCTGAAATTCCTGCTCCCATGTCGATAACTGTGTCGGTAACATTAAGAGGCGGCATCATCCCAAGAGTATAGCAGCCAATATCTCCTGTTGCAATTATATCCTTGTGTTTGCTTACGGCATAGAATATTCCTCTATGAGGACAACCAGGACACAATACAGGTGGTCTATTTGGAACGTTTATCTCAACATTATATAATTCCTTTTCGCCTGTCCCTAAAAGCGCTTTTCTTATTATGTCTGGGTTCAATTCGCCACAAATAGGAATCAATTCTTTACCTGTGCACTCTATACCCATCGCCTTAACGAATGTTTCGATATATGGCTCGTTTTCTTCTATTATATAAAGCTTGTCTACCATGCTTGCAAATTCTTTTATTAATTTATCAGGAAGCGGGAATGTGAATCCAAGTTTTAAGTATGACGCATTTTCTCCAAATACTTCCTTTGCATATTGGTATGAAACGCCGCTTGTTATAATACCAATCTTTGTATCTCCCATTTCGATTCTATTAAGCGGAGTATTGTTTGAATATTCCTGTAGTTTTTTTAATCTTTCTTCTACTTCAACGTGCTTAACTCTTGCATGTCCAGGAATCATAACGTATTTTTTTATGTCCTTTTTATATTCCTTAACCCCAACCTCAACTCTATCTCCAAGTTCCACGATAGATTTTGAATGAGCGATTCTTGTTGTAATTCTGAATAAAACGAGCGTATCGAACTGCTCGCTAATTTCATATGCTATTTTAATATAATCTTTGCACTCCTGGCTGTCGGATGGCTCAATCATAGCAACCTTTGCATGCTGTGCATATAGTCTGTTGTCCTGCTCATTTTGCGAGCTGTGCATTCCTGGGTCATCAGCAGATACTACAACAAATCCTCCGTTAACCCCTTCGTAGGCCATAGTAAACAGCGGGTCTGCTGCAACATTAAGTCCAACGTGCTTCATCGCAGTCAATGCCCTTGCCCCTGCAATCGATGCTCCTGCCGCAACTTCAAATGCCACCTTTTCATTTGGCGACCATTCTGCGTAGATTCCATCGTAAAGTGCTACATTTTCAAGTATTTCTGTGCTTGGTGTCCCTGGATATGCCGCCGCAACTGTGCAGCCGGCTTCAAAGACGCCTCTTGCAATGGCTTCGTTGCCCGTCATAATTTTTTTCATCTTGACTCCTCCTCAATTAGAATTAGCAATTAAACTTCCAAGTGCTATTGAATAAAGCTTTGATTCGTGCGTGTCTGCCCTTGAAACAAGAACAATAGGGCATTTTGCTCCAACGATTATTCCTGCTGATTTTGCCTTTGCAAAATATGTCAAGCTCTTACCGAGCATATTTCCAGATTCGATGTTTGGAACAAGAAGTATGTCAGCTTCACCTGCAACTGGGCTTTTTATACCCTTGTGAGCTGCTGCTTCCTTTGAAATTGCGTTGTCAAGAGCAAGCGGCCCATCTATTACGCAATCTTTAATTTGTCCTCTTTGGTTCATCTTTGAAAGTATTGAAGCATCTATTGTAGCCTGCATGTCAGGATTTACAACTTCAACAGCACAAAGAGGTGCAACATGGATTGGGTTTATGTTAAGAGCTTTTGCAACCTTAACAGCGTTTTGCACTATTTGAACCTTTTGAGTTATATCAGGATAGGTTACCATCCCGCCGTCGGTTAAAAGAATTAGCTTGTGGTAGGTTTCAACGCTATAAACCATAACATGGCTTAAGAGGTTGCTTGTCCTAAGACCAATTTCCTTATCAAGCACAGCTTTTAAAAGGTCAGCCGTTCCTATAAGCCCCTTCATCAAAAAGTCTGCAATACCCTGGGATACTAATGATACTGCAACCCTTGCGCTTTCTTTTAAATCTTTAACGTCTATTATTTCATAGTTGTTCAAATCTATATTATTTTCGCCGGCTATTTTTTTGATGTCTTCAGCGTCTCCAACTAAAACTGCATCTATAAGTCCAAGGCTTCGAGCGTTTTCCACTGCAAGTAAAACTTCAATATCGTTTGCAGCTGCAACTGAAAGCTTCATTTTTTTACGACCTTTAACCGCTTCTAATAATTCGTCAAAATTCTTAATCATAATCACGCCTCCCTTCACTACAATTATATTCTATCAAACATTTTTAATTTTCGCAAAATTTTTATTTGTTAAATTATTAAAATATTATACTTTTTAATTAAAATGCTATAAAATATATTTGAGGTGATTTAAATGGGAGAAGCAATTTTGAATTATTTTATGCATAATGGGAAAATTTATGAAACTTTGTTATTCAATGAGATTTATAAAGAGGTGAATCCTGCTATATATGAGGTTATTAGGATAATGAATGGAAAGCCTCTTTTTTTTGAGGAGCATTTTGATAGGCTGAGAAATTCAGCGTGGCACTTAAACAGGGATTTGGATATTAATTTAGAGGATTCAAGAGAAAAAATATATAATTTGGTGACGATAAATGAAGTGATGAATAATAATATAAAAATTGTTATAAACAATCTTGATGATCCTAATGTTTATTTGTATTTTATAAAATCGGAATATCCGACCGATGAGATGTATAGATTGGGTGTTAGGACTATTTTATATGAAGCAGAGAGGAAAAATCCCCATGCAAAGGTGATTTATAAGGATATGCGTGAAGAAATTAATATGAAGCTGAAGGAAACTGGCTGTTATGAGGCGCTATTGATGAAAAAAAATGGTGAGATAACCGAGGGCAGCAGGTCGAACTTGTTTTTTATTAAGGGAAATAAGGTTTTTACTGCGCCGACGAGGGATGTTTTGGTGGGCATAACTAGGCTTAAGATAATGCAATTGTGCAGGGAAAAGGATATTGAAGTTGTTGAAATGCCAATTTATGTTGATTCGCTGGAATATTTTGATGCTGCATTTTTAACCGGGACATCTCCGAAGGTTTTACCAATTAGCCATATTGGGGATTTGAAATTTGATGTAGAATGCGGATTGTTAAGGGAGATTATGAAGCTTTATGATGAGAAGATAGATAAATATATGGGGACGGTTCATTAAATTTATGAAAAATGCTTGTTCTATTTTTTAAGTTTGGGGACAGTTCATTTGTTTTATGAACGTGGACAGGCATTTCGAGTTTGAGGGACAGTTCATTTGATTTATGAATATAGACAAGCAATTCTAATATTTCAAATGAACTGTCCCCCATTATAGAATAAATGATGCCTTCAAAGCAAAAACTAATTTTGGAGGTGCATTTTATGATTTGTGCTGAAGTAACTGTTTATCCGTTAAAGCACAACAATCCTGAAAGCGTTATTAACAACTCAATTAGAGTCTTACAAAATGAAAATGTAGATTATAAAGTTGGCTCAATTTCTACACATCTGCATGGACGAGAAGAGGATGTTTGGAGAGGATTAAAGGAAATGTTTGACACAGCTCAAGAAGCTGGAGAAGTTAACATGGTTGTAACGATTTCAAATGCTGCTGATTGATATTGTTATCCGGGAATTAATTTTTTTCCCGGATTTTTTTGTGAATATTGCTCTTCCATTAGGGGGACAGTTCATTTGTTATATAAAAAAGATTGTGGTAATTATAAAGATAAAATTAAGGGACAGTTCATTTGTTTTATGAATATAGACAAGCAATTTTGATATTTCAAATGAACTGTCCCCAAACTATTGTGCAAGAATTTAAATAAATGCTATAATTACTATAATCAATCTGAAAGAGGTGGGGTTATGAGGAAAACTAATGTAACATTGTATATTGTGGCGGCTGTTTGTTGGTTAGGCGCTGCAGCGTTTGTTATAAAAGCAAACAATATCAAAATGGGCATTTTATATTTGGTTTTAGCAGCAATGAACTTTGTATTAGCTTATGTTTCAAACAAAAAGCTTGGAGCTTCAGAAAACAAAACGAAGCTTAGAAAATGAAAATTTTAGAATTTGATTTGTTAGTTGTTATTTATTCCATTTATTTTCACGAATATGAAGCTATAAACGGGTTACAATATATAGTGTAAAGGGGACGTAGCAGTTGAGCTAAGACTTATATATGATCCGAAAGGGTCGTATATGGGTCGACCAAAGGTTGCATGTGGGTCCTGGCAGGCTCACATGCAGCCGGAGGGCAGATTCTGCATGGTAGGGAAAAGCTTTATTGCAGTCGAACTTAATTTGATTGTAATAGGGTTCCAACCTATCATGCAGGGTCGAGCAAAGATTATCCAGGGTGTCGTAGGCTTAATATGGCTTAGGTTCTAGCAATCTACTAGTGCTAGTGCTTGCATGCAGCCGAGAGGTTGCATGCAGGTGCGTAGATATCCTGGATGGTCGAACAAACCATCATTATAGGTGGTGAACTGCTCTATCATGGTCGGAAGATCATGGTTGGGTAATAAGCTATCTATAGTGGTGCAAGATAGATTGCTACGTGCCCTTTATTATTTTTTGCTTGAAAAGGTTTATGGGGACAGTTCATTTAAAATATTTCTTTGGACAAGAATTTTTAAATTTATTAATGAACTGTCCCTAAAATTTTATTTATTGCCCCCTCATCAGATGACTGAGCAATCATTAATATTTGTCTCATATGCCCAATCATCGAAGCAATGTTTCTCGTCTATCAGGAGCATCGTTCATCCTATATTTTTCAATATATTTTTGAAAATCCCAGCTTTCAATAAACTTTTTTGCACTAGTATAACCAGAGTTGAAAAGCTTAAGTTTTTTTGAAGCAGACAAATCAAAGTCTATCGTTTTAACATCCATACTTGGTATTGTTATAGTTCTTACAAAATCTTTGTTTTTTATATATCGCAAATCGTTTTCTTCAATCATTGTAGCAATAATATCTAAAGTATATCTTATTATATTGCTCCCATCATTCTTTTCCTCTGTCAAATTAGGTTCAACTAACTTAAATCCAAATGTTGGCCATCTTGGAACTCCTTCGACATCAAAAATCCACACTGGAAAATTGCTTAATACACCTCCATCAACAATATATGAAAATTTGTGATTATATTCTAATTTGACAGGTTTAAAAAAGAAAGGTATGCTAATACTCATTCTTACAGCTTTAGCTATATCAAACTCCATTGGGTCTATGCCATATTTTTTCAAATCATCAGGTAAAACCAAAATTTCCTTTTTTGTAATGTCTGTTGCAATTATTTTTAATAAAAATTCACCGTCTTTATAAACATCTTTAAATTTCCTTACTCCTTTGACTTCAAGCAAAACGCTAATCCAATCTTCAAAATAGTCCCCTGAATAAACTCCCTTTTCAAAAATAATACCTGCTGCTGACCCTACAATTGGTATCGACTGAATTGAATCTTTGTCTAATATTCTCCTAAAATCAAAATTCATTAGTATTCGCTTGATTTCATAAGCACTATACCCGGCCGCCAACAAAGCGGCAATAATAGCGCCCGCAGACGTTCCTGCAACTTTTTTTACTTTGTATCCAATGTCCTCTAGGTAACACAATGCTCCAACTATTCCAATCCCTTTAACTCCCCCACCTTCAAAAACTGCATCGAAAAACATTTAATCACCCATCTTTTTATCTATTCACATATTAAAATATGCAAATTTTTAAAATTTGACACCACAGGGACAGTTCATTTGAAAATTAACTTTCTAATAATCTGATTTGTGTGACACTTATGTTCAAATGCTAGGGACAGTTCATTAAAATCTTAACTTTTTAGGTTGTTAAAACTTATAAAGATAATTCATGCCAAATTAATAGGGGGACAGTTCATTTGGAATATAACTATTTCTTGCTTGTCCGAACTAATTTTACAAATGAACTGTCCCCATAAAAAAATTCCCATGAAAAATTCGTTTGCATTTCATCGCTGCTTGTCTAGATTTATAAAAGAGATGAACTGTCCCCCATAATTTCTTATGCTTGTCTAGAGTAACATAGTTAATGAACCGTCCCCGCAGAGAGTAATCCCACAGAAATCCTCCATATATTCCACAAAGCATGTCCTGAGTAATATAACAAATGAACTGTCCCTACGTAGCCCAAATATTCCCCATATAAAAAGGAATATTAACTTTTGTGTAGAATAATTTATATTAAGATAAAATTTGGAGGTGGGGAGATGAAGAAAAAAAATTTCGCAGGAATTATCATGGCAGTGATTTTTATTTTGAGCAATCTCATTTTTTTATTGCCATTAAGGCAAACGTTTGCTCAGTCTAAAACAAAGTTAATAATTCATTACGCCAAGGACCCAAACACAGATAAGGATTGGAATCTGTGGATTTGGCCCTTTGGTCAAGAAGGCAAAAAATACGAGTTTACTAAAACAGATGATTTTGGACCTTATGCGGTTATTGAATTCCAAGAAAAGTATGACAAAGTGGGTTTTATTGTCAGAACGGATAATTGGGATAAAGACGTTGCAGAGGACAGATTTATCGAAAAATTTAATAACGGTATTGCCGAAATTTGGCTATTGCCTGGGGACCCTCAGATTTATTATTCTAAACCTAATACCACAGCTTTTAGAAAAACAACTTTAGGAGAAAAAACCAAGGTTACGGTTCATTATTATCGTTACGATGGAAATTATACTGGTTGGAACTTATGGGTTTGGCCCTTCGGGAAACAAGGCTCAGGCTACAAATTTACATCTGAAGATAAATTTGGCAAGGTTGCGACATTCTACGTTGAAGGAACAGAAGGGGTTGATAAAATTGGGATAATAACAAGGCGAAGCACGGATGATAATCAATGGGCAGAAAAGGAGTTTGGGGACAGGTTTATAACTAAATTTAATCAGGACGGTTCAGCAGAAATTTGGCTCGCACAGGGCGATGAAAGAATTCACTACTCACCTTCCGAAATTGACTTAAGTCCTAAATTAGTTTCCGCTACCATTGACGATATAAACATTATAAACGTTGAAACTAATATACCTTTCACTATAAAGAATGATAAAAAAGAAGATGTTTCTGTTAAAGTTGATGGAAAATCACTTGATATTTTAAGTGTTGAAATAGACAAAAACTCAATTATGCAAAATAACACTTCAAGAAAACTTTCAATTAAGCTTAAAGACAAGCTCCCACTTGACAAGGTCATTACTGTAGAAAAAACTGGCTTTTTAAAAATAAATGCAACCTATGGAAGGGTTTTTAACTCTAGCGAGTTTGATAAACTTTACTTTTATGATGGTTCTGACCTTGGAGCTAATTATACCCAAAGCAGCACATCGTTTAAGTTATGGGCTCCAACTGCTTCAGATGTCAAACTTGTATTTTATGAAAAATGGGACGATAAACAAGGCAAAGAATTTAGTATGCAAAAGCAAGATAAGGGAATTTGGTCATACACATTCAATGGTGATGCAAATGGATTTATATATACCTATAAAGTTAGAATAGGCAACAATTGGAATGAAGCTGTAGACCCATATGCAAAGACTGTTACAGCCAATGGAGACAAAGGAGTAGTTATAGACCTATCAGCAACAAACCCTGATAAATGGGAGCCAAATAAAAAGCCAACACTAAAAAACGCTGTTGATGCAATAATATATGAACTTCATGTTAGGGACCTTTCAATGCATCCTCAGAGTGGAATAACAAACAAAGGAAAGTTCCTTGGCCTTTCCGAAACTGGAACAAAGGGGCCTAATGGGACTTTAACAGGACTAGACCATATAAAGGATTTAGGTGTAACACATGTTCAACTATTACCTATATTCGATTACGCAAGTGTCGACGAAACATCGAATAAACCGCAATTTAACTGGGGTTATGATCCTAAGAATTATAACGCTCCAGAAGGTAGTTACTCAACTAATCCTTTTGACCCAATAGCTAGAGTTAAGGAATTAAAAACTGCTATACAAACTCTACATGATAATGACTTAAGAGTTATTATGGACGTTGTTTACAACCACATGTTTAGTGCAGATGCATCAAATTTCAATAAAATTGTGCCTGGCTATTTCTTTAGGACAGGAGCCGACGGAAAACTTACCAACGGTTCTGGTTGTGGAAATGATACTGCTTCGGAAAGAAAAATGATGAGAAAATTTATAATCGATTCTGTTACTTACTGGGCAAAAGAATACAATATAGATGGATTTAGGTTTGACCTTATGGGACTTCACGATATCGAAACCATGAATGAGGTAAGAAAAGCCCTTGATAAGATTGACACATCTATAATTATTATAGGCGAAGGATGGAACTTAAACACTGCTCTTTCACTAGAGGAAAAGGCATGTCAAAAAAACGCATACAAGATGCCAAGAATCGCCCACTTTAACGATACAATAAGAGATGCAATTAAAGGCAGCGTATTCGACCATGCTGATCCTGGTTTTGTTAACGGAAAAGAATATACAGAGTTCAAGGTAAAATCGGGCATTGTTGGTGGAATTGAATATTCCGGCCAAATTTACACCTGGGGCAGAATAGAGCCCGATCAATCCGTAGTTTATTGCGAAGCACACGACAATAACACTCTATACGATAAGTTGAAATTTACTAATCCAGATGCTTCTGAAGAGCAGATTAAGGCAATGCACAAACTTGCCGGGGCAATAGTTTTAACATCTCAAGGAATACCTTTTATACATGCCGGCCAGGAATTTATGAGGACAAAGCAAGGTAACGATAACAGCTACAATGCAAGCGATGAAATAAATATGTTGGATTGGATGAGAAAGGCTGAAAATATGGATGTTGTTGAGTATTATAAGGGACTAATTAAACTTAGAAAAGAACACACTGCATTTAGAATGACAACATCTGAAATGATTAAATCCCACCTTAAATTTTTAGAAACTCCCAAAAATGTAATAGCATATACTCTAGGTGATAACGCGAATGGAGACTCTTGGAAAACAATTGTTGTCGCCTTCAATGGTAATGACAGCAAAGCTTCGATAAAGCTACCATACAGCGGAAAATGGGCGGTTGTCGTAAACGGAGAAAAATCAGGAACAGATGTAATCGAGACATTCAATGGCAGTAATCTAACGCTTCCAGCTAAAACAGCTTATGTATTATATTACAAAGGTAAAGACAACACGGTTTTATACTCCGCTATAATAATTGGGCTAATAACTGGGGTCGCTGCAGTATATTTTTCAAAGAGAAAGTAAGGTCTGGGGACAGTTCATTTGAAAATTAACTTTCTTATAATCTGATTTGTGTGAAACTTATTTCAAATGTCCAGGGACAGTTCATTAGAATCTTAACTTTTTAGGTTGTTAAAACTTATGAAGATAATGCCGAATTAATCAGGGGACAGTTCATTTGGAATATAACTATTTTTGCTTGTCCAAACTAATTTTTTAAATGAACTGTCCCCATAAAAAAATTCCCATGAGAAATTCGTTTGCTTTTCATCGCAGCTTGTCTAAATTTACAAAAGAGATGAACTGTCCCCCATTATTTCTTATGCTTGTCTAGAGTAACATAGTTAATGAACCGTCCCCATGGAAATCCCACAAAAATCTCCCATATATTCTGTTAAAGCATGTCCTGAGAAATAAAACAAATGAACTGTCCCTATGAAAACAAAGTAGCATGTCTAGATTAATAAAACAAATGAACCGTCCCCATATGACTGTCCCCATATGAAAAAAACCCCTAAATGATAGGGGATTCGGTTTCTTTGCACCAGCGGGTCGTCTGGCAAATACTAAGGTTTCTAGGGCAAAAACGGCACATACACTGTAAATCATCAGCGCTGCAATTGCCAGTTTTATATTCATTGCATTTTTTACAGTTGCTGTTTATTATTCTTTTTATTTCTTGCATATTCAACCTCCACATGTTAAATATTCTTAATATTTTTGTCACATAATTGTCACAAAAAAGGAGTAATATAAAATTGGAAAATAGTGAAAGGGGGTATATCATGAAAAGAAAAATTGCTTACATGGTATCGGCACTATTAATTGTAACATCTTTAGGCTCAGTTGCAAGCGCTAAATCAGCGTCGTCTAACAAAAATCTTCTATTCAAGACTAAAACTTTTGTAGCAAAAGAGTTCAAAAACAAAGATGGAAAGATGTTCTTTAAATTCAAGACAAGATGCGATGTTGCTAATCCGTTTGGTGAAAAATTCAATAATTTAACTTTGGAGCAGAAGAAGGAATTAATCAAGAAACACTTTGAAGAAAAAATTAACCTCGCTGTTAAAAACGGTAGATTAACCCAAGAGCAGGCTGATAAAATTTTAAAGGAATTCCAGGAAAAGCTTAATGCTTGGGATGGAAAAACACCTATGATGTTTAAAGAAAGGCTCGGCGGAAAATTTGACGTTAATTTTGACAATTTAACTCTTGCTGAAAAGAAAGATTTGGTCACAAAGCATTTCCAGGATAAGCTCAACTTCCTAGTAAAGAACGGGAAAATTACCCAGGAGCAATCTGATAAAATGCTAAATGAATTAAAAAATAAGCTTAATAGCTGGGACGGAAAAAGAGAAACACTAAGAGAAATTAAAAGGAGTATATGGGAGCTATATAAACCTTCAACATCTACTACTAAATTATAAAAAGTGCCATCTTACAATGGCACTTTCTTTATATTTAATATTTTCCATTTAATCCCTTCACCCGCAAGTATAAAAATAACTTTAAGATTCTACAAGTAAAATCATCACATGCTAAAGTTCAAAACAAATTGCCCAAAATACAAATCAAGGTGAGGTTAATCCTCACCCATATATTAAATCTTTACTCAAACATTATCTTCCCATACCCTGGCATCGGCCACAGCTTCTCCTCCACCAATGTTTCCAGGTTATCAACGGCATCCCTTAAATTCTCCATCTGAACAAAAACTTCGTCCCTTACAAACCTTGCCTTACAATATGAATCATCCTCAAATTTATCCGCCTTCTCTATTAGTTCAGCAAGCTTAGCACTATTTTCATCAACAGATTCAATCTGCTTTGCTACCTCAATGAATTTATTCTTTATAACATCCAATCCAATTCCCAATCCAGTTTCATTTATTGCATTATATGATTTTGCTATATTTTCAGCATACTTTATTACCACAGGATAAATATCCTTTGTAACAATGTCAACCATAGTTTTAGCTTCAATCAGCACCTGTTTAATATAGGTCTCAAGCAGAACTTCATATCTTGAATGAATCTCAGTGCTATTCAAAACCCTATGCTTTTCAAAAAGCTCTATTATCTTGTCGCTAACATAATATTTTGCAGCATCGACAGTAGATTTTAAATTAAGCAATCCTCTTCTTTCTGCTTCTCTTACCCATTCTTCCGAATACCCATCACCATTGAATATAATTCTTTTATTGTTTATTGCAACTTCCATTAATATATTTTTTACTTCCTTAACAATTTCGCTATTGTCTACCCTCTCCAACCTGTCTGCAAATTTGCAAAGTTCTTCAGCAATTATAGTATTAAGCGCAGTAACAGCATCGGATATGGACGCCGAAGAAGGAACCATTCTAAATTCAAATTTATTCCCCGTAAACGCAAAAGGCGAAGTTCTATTTCTATCAGTCGTATCCTTTTTCAGAACAGGCAATGTCAAAACTCCCGTTTCAAGCTTTTCTCTACCCTTTGAGCCTATTATTTCACCCTTTTCTATCTGCTCCCATATATCAGTCAATTGCTCCCCTAAAAACATCGATATAATAGCCGGCGGTGCCTCACTTGCTCCAAGTCGATGGTCATTTCCCGTGCTTGAAGCAGAAATTCTTAAAAGCTCTTGATACTCGTCAACCCCTTTAATAAATGCTGCTAAAAACAACAAAAATTGAAGATTATCATGAGGAGTCTTTCCTGGGTCTAGCAGATTAATTCCTTCATTTGTTACAAGCGAATAATTAACATGCTTTCCTGAACCATTCACACCTTTAAATGGCTTTTCGTGTAAAAGACAAACAAGCCCATGCCTATTAGCAACCTTCAAAAGTGTCTCCATAATTATCTGATTTTGGTCAGCTGCAACATTTGCATTCGTGAATATTGGTGCAATCTCATATTGATTTGGAGCAACTTCCTTATGCTTAGTTCTTGCCGAAACCCCAACCTTCCAGAGCTCCTCGTCAATCTCCTTCATGAAAGCTGCTACCTTTTCATTTATACTTCCAAAATAATGGTCCTCGAGTTCCTGCCCTTTAGGCGGCTTTGCACCAAACAAAGTTCTACCAGCATAAACTAAATCCTTGCGTTTCTTATATATTTCTTTATCTATCAAAAAATACTCCTGCTCGGCTCCAACCATAGGAACAACTCTAAGAACACTCGTATTTCCTAACAATTTAAGCACCCTTACTGCCTGCTTAGAAACTGCCTCCATAGACCTTAAAAGAGGTGTCTTCTTGTCAAGCGCCTCTCCTGTATATGCACAAAAAGCAGTCGGAATATATAAGGTCGCTCCACCTTCATCCTTAACAACAAAAGCATAAGATGTGCAGTCCCATACAGTATATCCTCTTGCTTCAAACGTTGCTCTTATACCACCATTTGGAAAACTTGATGCGTCAGGTTCGCCTTTGATAAGCTCTTTTCCCGAAAATTCAGTGATTGCATTGCCTTCTTTATTAGGAGATATGAATGATTCCAATTTCATGGCTGTTCGACCATTCATCGGCTGAAACCAGTGTGTGAAATGAGTTGCACCCTTTTCGATAGCCCAATCCTTCATCGCGTTTGCCACAACCTCAGCAACCTCTGCTTCAAGTGGCAGACCTTCATCTATCGTTTTTCTCAGCTTACTATAGATGGATTTAGGAAGTCTCTCCCTCATAACGATGTCATTAAAAACATTAACACCAAAAAACTCTGTAATAGTTGACATTGCATCATCCCCTTTAAATTATTAAAATCGAATATATTTATATTATTTAAAATTATGATTCAAACTATGTCGAATTTTATAAAACATTGTTCTAAATACTTTGCATAAAACACATATAAATATAATAATATTATAATATGCAAATTTCAATGTATAATTTATTAATTTTTTGAAAATTAGAGTTAAAAAAAATTAGGATTGCAAATTGCAATCCTAATTTTATGATAATCTTATTCTCTTTCCCTTTGTTGCTTTATTATGAAGCTTAGGTATTGTCAATGTCAAAACACCGTCTTTGTAATCCGCCTTTGCTTCTTCTGATTTTACTTCAGATGGAAGGGATATAACTCTTGAAAATTTACCGTGATACCTTTCACTTCTTCTAATGGATTCTTCATTATACTCTGCCGTCCTTCTAATTTCACCACTGATTCTTACCTCGTCGTCATATACAGTTATGTCCAAATCTTCTTTACTTATTCCTGGTATATCTGCTACAACTTTAACTTCATTTTCCGTTTCAAAAACATCAACCCTCGGTCTTTCATAAAATTCTATACTTTTGAAAACATCATCTACATCTCTTCTCAATCTTTCCAAATCATTAAATGGATTAAATGGTATCAAACTCATTATATCACCTCCATTTTTAGTATTTTACGTTCTCAAAAATTTTAAACATAATTAAACGGCCATTTTATTACTATATTTCCCACATCTATCCCCAAAATACCCTATAATCCTGTTATCGCACTTTAAAACTGCAACTTCACACATATTAGGACATCCGTTACATTCAAAACTAGCGGTAACATAATTTTCTTCGGCAATTTCAAACCCCTTAAAATATGTTCTGCCAGCCTTTTCAACGGTCTCTCTTGCAAGTATTGCAGCACCAATTGCTCCCATCATATTGTAATGCTCCGGAACAACTACCTCAATATTCAAAGCCTTCTCAAAAGCTCTTTTCATACCCTTATTAGCAGCAACACCACCCTGGAAAAATACCTTTTCTTTAATTTCTTTACCTTTTCCAACATTGTTTAAATAATTTCTAACAAGAGCCTCACAAAGGCCTCCAACTATGTCCTCAACTGAGAATCCAAGCTGCTGCTTATGAATCATATCTGATTCAGCAAAGACAGCACATCTTCCGGCTATCCTTACTGGATTTTCCGACCTTAAGGCATAATCCCCAAACTCCTCTATTGCAATCTCCAACCTCTCTGCCTGTCTATCAAGAAATGAACCTGTCCCTGCAGCACAAACAGTGTTCATAGCAAAATCAGTTATTATCCCATCGTTGAGGGTAATTATTTTCGAGTCCTGCCCTCCTATTTCAATAATTGTCCTAACATCTTTATCGATACTTAAAGCAGCAACAGCATGAGCTGTTATTTCATTTTTCACTACATCTCCACCAATTAAAAAAGCTGCAATATTTCTTCCGCTTCCAGTTGTTCCAGCAGCATAAATATCTTTGCTTTCAACTTTTTCTTTTATAATCTTAAAACCTTCAAGTATAGCCTTAATCGGTCTGCCCTTTGTCCTTAAATAAAGGCTCTCGATCACATTATTATTTTCATCAATAACCACGATATCAGTGCTAACAGAGCCAACATCAACTCCTAGACAATACATGATTCCTTCTCCTTTCTAAAAGGTCTATAAATGCCTCAAGCCTTGTCTGATATCCAGCTTCACCGGTCATCTCATCAACTACAAGACTTAAAATAGGAAAATTCTTATCCCTCGATACCGAAGGCAAAATTGACTTTGACACAATCTCTGGCATGCAGCCTAATGGGAAGATTTGTATTGCCCCATCAAAACCCTCCTCATGGGCAAGTATAGACTCTCCTATACACTCCTGACCATGCCCACCAACGCCATACGGAAGATAATCCTTAGCAGATTTTCTTATCTTTTTTGCAGTTAAACCAAATGGGCTCAAAATGACTGTATTATAAAACCACCAACTTGGACTTAAAGTTCTCTTTGAGTGGACTCCCAATTCCATCAGTTTATCCTCGATGTATAAATTAGAAAAGGGTTCAATAATGGTATAAATTTCACCAATGATAGCAACTTTTAATGGATTTCTATTCTTCTCAATTTGGACATTATCCATCTTAATATGATATTCCTTTAAAATTTCAATTGCTCTTTTAGGGTTGTTAGTCCTTAAAAGCTCCTTTTTGCATTCGTTCAATATTTTTTTGCAATCCCCTTTATTTATCTCGTATCCTGCCAATTTATGCGCCTTCGCCTCTAAATCATCGATAAGCGTAATTATTTTATATGCATTCATAAGGGCCATATATTTTTCATGCTTTTTCTTTGGACTAGCATCAGTAATCTTTTTTATTCTCCTTTTTAGTTCATCAAATCCAATATCGGAAGGCATATCAAAAACAATAAAATCAAGGTTATGCCCAATCTTATTCAATAATTTCATTTGAAGTTCACCATATTCTCCAAAACGGCATGGCCCACAACTTCCAGTTAATATAACTGTATCAGCGCCTTGTCTGATGCTTTGAATATAATTCCCAAGCATAATTTTAAATGGTAGGCAAATCTCCTCTGGTGAATAAAGAGTTCCAATTTCAAGAGCTTCTTTATTATTTAGCGGTGGAATTACATAATCTATCCCAAGTCCATCAAGCAAAAACTTTGCAGCAATATATACATTGCCCATGTGCGGAAAGGTTATTTTCAAGCCATTTCACCTCTTTTCCTTTTCTTCCTCTGAAGCATATCTACAAATGCCTCGATGCGTGTATCAAACCCTGCTTCCCCAGTATGTTCATCTATTTTAAGAAGTAAAAATGGAAACTCATCTATTTTATTCTTAATTAACTCAATTATTACTGAATCCAAACCACATGCAAAAGATGAAAGATATATTATTCCGTCAATTAAATTGTTATCAATAGCACAAGAAACAAATCCATAATGCTCCCTTGCAAATGTCCAGAACGGACGTTTAAAAAGCTTTTTAACTTCATTATTCTTAACCTCATCATCTATCTTTTCCTGGGTAATAACTCCAACACCAAATCCATGTAACTTTTTAATTAAATTCATATTAATAAAATCATCATAAATATTATATTGATGACCAACCAATGCAACTTTTAATTCAAAGTCATTATCATCGATGCCTTCATCATAGTGATTTTGAGCTTCAATAGCCCTTTCAAACGCTACATTTATTTTATTGATATTTTTTGTAATCATCCTACCAGTATCGTAAGCCCAATTATAAAACTTATCGATTGAATATAGGTAAATTGGAGATTTTGTAATTCTAGGGAGTCCTTCTATATTGTGATATACCATTTCAGGAATTCCACAGAATTTTGGGCAGATAAATTCTCTTTCTTTAATCTGCATAATCCTTGGCACAACAATTAAATCGCATTTATCTTTTATTTTAGCTACATGTCCATGGAAAATCTTTACAGGTAAACAAGCCTCATCAACACAAAGTTTAACCCCCATATCAAGGACTTCTTTATTTGTATCCGGAGATACTAATACCTCTGCCCCCAGCTCCTCAAAAAATGTGTGAAAAAACGGCTTATACTTGTAATACAAAAGCCCCTTTGGTATTCCAACTATCATTTAATCACCTGCTTTTTAAAAAAACTTACACCTATTTATTATTGACAAAAATATAAAAATTATTCACCGTCTCTGGGGACAGTTCATTCAATTTATTACAATTTTACTTCTTAATAATAAAAATTTAGGGACAGTTCATTTAAAATATTAACTTTTAGTGATTACCACAAAAGTAATATTTGAAATGAACTGTCCCCATATTATTTTAACTTTAGCATCACAGGGCAGTGGTCGGAACCTAAAACATCAGTTAAAATTTTTACATCAGCAACCCTCTCAATTAAATTATCTGAAACAAAATGGTAATCAATTCTCCAGCCAACGTTTTTCTGCCTTGCGTTAAACATGTAGCTCCACCACGTATATTCAATTTTTTCTGGATAAAGATATCTATAGGCATCGACAAAACCTTTATGCAAGAATTTATCCATATATTCTCTTTCAATCGGTAAAAACCCCGAGCTTTTCTCGTTTGACTTAGGATTTTTTAGGTCAATTTCGTTATGAGCTGTATTGTAATCACCACAGATTATCAATTTCTTGCCTTGGTCTAATAATTTTTTACTATAGTCCATAAGGGCATCGTAAAACCTAAGTTTATAATCAAGCCTTTCATCACTCATCTTACCATTAGGAAAATAAATATTGAACAATGTAAAATCATCATATTCAGCGATGAGTATTCTCCCTTCTCTATCGAATTCATCAATTCCAATTCCATATGCAATCTGATTAGGTTCAGTTTTCGAAAAAATTGCCACTCCACTATAACCCTTTTTCTCAGCGTAGCTAAAATATGTATAATATCCATCTAAATTTTTTATTTCATCATCTAGTTGGTCCTCTTGAAGCTTTGTTTCTTGAATGCATAGAATATCTGGATTCTCGCTACTCAAAAAATCAAAAAATCCCTTCTTTGCAATAGCTCTTAAGCCATTTACATTCCACGTGTATATTCGCATAATATTCTCCCCTTTTAAGCGTAATTAGAAATAATTTTTACCATATTAAAATTTTATCAGATATTTTATATTAATCAAAGACGATATTTATTTTCTGATAATATTTTTTATCTATAACTTCAAGTCAATTGTTTACTTGTTAATGAACTGTCCCCTAAATTTCGCATTAATAAAAATAAATATTATCTTGTTCAAAGTTTAAATACAAATGAACTGTCCCCTTGAATTTGCTTGTCCAAAATTTAAAACTTTAATGAACTGTCCCAGTAAAGCATATAATTTAGTAACAAAAATATATATTTTGAATATATTAGTAGTGAATTATTATTTTGGTGGTGCTATGGATGTCGTTTTCATCAAGGGAGTTGTTAGCACGATTAATTAGATGTGAAGCTGAAGGAGAAGGCGAAATGGGTATGAAGGCTGTAGCATCTGTGGTTATGAATCGAGTGAATGTCACCTATGGTGAATATAGAAGAGTTGGCCAAGGAGATTTAAGAAAGATTATTATGCAGCCCCGCCAATTTACCTGCTGCATGACCAAGGTCTATGGACAAATTAATTACCAAAACATTTGGGCCAAACCTCCAACTGATTATCATTATTGGATAGCAGATTGGGCCTTATCTGGTCAAAAACTCCCTGGAGTGGGTTTTGCACTATGGTATTATAATCCATTCAAACCTAATTGTGCATATTTCTTTCCTATAACAAAGACTGGAAGATATGTCACAAGAATTGCTCAACATTGTTTTTATAATCCTACTGAATTGTATGCTCAAACTTAATATAATAATTAATTTTAAGGGGGTCTATTATGTCTAAAAAAGAAACACAATCAAATGAATTTAAGGAAATGAACTATTTAAATCCTCCAATCTACAACCCATACTTTAATTGTCCGTTTGAATATTATAGACAACAGCCTTTTGATGCTGTCCCAGCAGAAGATTCACAAATGGAACCAACGCTCAAGGATATCGCTTATACGCAGGCATGGCTTAGAACGCAGGTTGGAAAAAGAGTTAAAATAGAATTTTTAATTGGAACACAGATGTGGATTGATAAGGAAGGAACTTTGCTTGAAGTTGGTATTAGTTATGTTGTCTTAAGAGAGTCAAGCACAAACCATAAAGTAATGTGCGACCTATATTCAATAAGATTTGTAACAGTTTTCGATTAAGGCTTGCAGATGCAGGCCTTTCTTACTTTTAGTGTGACCCTTTTTTGTCCCTTGCTGCACAAAGTTGAAGATTTATAAACGAAAAGTAAAGGTAACTGATAAGTAGCACTTAATGGACTTGTGACTTGAGACTTTTGAATTTTGAATTTTGCATTTTGACTTGAGACTTGTGGCTTAAGATTGAGATTAAAAAAGAAAATTAAGTGTTCATTGGCTTTGTCCTAATTGTCAAACAAATCAAGAACTCAAGAAATCAAGTGAATGTCACTAACCCCCATGAAGATTTCATGGGGGTTGTCCTAATTGCCAAACAATTCAAGAAATCAAGAAATCAAGTGAATGTCACCAATGATTATGCTTTAACTGTATTTGCTTGTTCAGGCTTTATTTTTTCCATTGTAATTCCTGTGAAGCCGTAGAACATTGAAACAAGTGGATTTACGTAGTTTAATACTGCAAATGGCAGGTATGCAAATGGGTGAACGCCTAATGCTCCCATCATAAACGCACCGCAGGTGTTCCATGGAATCAGTGGTGAGGTTAATGTTCCTGCATCTTCAAGACATCTTGAAAGGTTCTTTGGAGCAAGGCCCTTCTTTTCAAATGCACTCTTGAACATTCTTCCTGGGATAACAATTGAAAGATATTGGTCTCCAGCAACTATATTTGTAAATATACTTGAGAAAATAGTTGCTGATACAAGTGCTCCAACGCTGTCGGATGCGCTAAGAAGCATCTGAGCCAATTTTTCAAGGAAACCTGCCTTTTCCATTATACCACCAAATGTCATAGCACAAAGTATAAGCGAAACAGTATACATCATGCTCTGCATTCCACCTCTTGTTAAGAGGTCGTCAACTATTTGGAATCCTGTTTCTGAAACATATCCATCGT
Source organism: Caloramator mitchellensis (assembly GCF_001440545.1). Lineage (NCBI taxonomy): Bacteria > Bacillati > Bacillota > Clostridia > Eubacteriales > Clostridiaceae > Caloramator > Caloramator mitchellensis. The sequence goes on along the minus strand of NZ_LKHP01000003.1, from coordinate 93,397 downwards.
TTAATACTGACAATATATCCCCAAATCCTTTTCCTTGGAAAATAAGTGCGAATATTGCACCTAAAACAGTTCCAGATAACAACCCTGGAATTGCTGGAACCTTCTTAACAACCATTATAATAACCACGATTGGTGGAATTAAAAGCCAAATGCTAATGTTAAATTGTTGGCCAAGGGCTTCAAGAATCTTATTTATCTGTGCAACGTCAAGCTCTCTTCCTGCAAATCTTGACCCAAGAATAGCGTAAACTACCATTGCAATCAAATAGCTTGGACCAGTTGTGAATATCATGTGTCTTACGTGGTCAAATAGTGTAGCTCCCGCCATTGCTGGTGCAAGGTTAGTTGTATCAGAAAGAGGTGACATCTTATCTCCAAAATATGCACCTGAAACAACTGCACCTGCTACCATTGGTAGTGGAATTCCAAGACCTTGTCCAACACCAATAAGTGCAATACCAACTGTTCCTGCAGTTGTCCATGAACTACCTGTAGCAAGTGATACTATACTTGAAATAATCAATGTTGCTACAAGGAAAATCCCTGGCGATAAAATCTTCAAACCATAGTAAATCATCGCTGGAACTGTTCCTGATAAAATCCATGCCCCAATAACAGTTCCTATTATCATTAGAATAATAATAGCCTGCATTGACATACTAATTGTATCAATTATTCCCTTTTCAATATCTCCCCATTTTAAACCAACTCTAAGAGCCATTAAAGCTGCTACAATTGATGCGATAATAAGCGGGATGTGTGGACTTGCTTCATACTTGATGATAGAAAATGATAAAATTGCAACTAGGAAAATTACAGGTATCAAGGCTTCCCAAACCTTTGGCTGTCTAATTTCTGATTGTCCTTTTTCCATTGTATTACCCCCCTATAAATTAGCTTTTTTAATATTTTATCATTAAAATATATCAATTTCAACAATATTTAAAAAATTTAAAAACATCAATTAAATAAATACTTGAAAAATCAATATGTTTCTTTGCTTTTTCGCTTATTTTACATAGAATAGCGAATTTTTTTGGAAATCAATATCCCTTGTTTAAATCAACTATATTAAGTAACTGCTTTTTTTCGACATACCTCTTTAAATTTTCATAAATTAAATTAAATCTTCTTTCGTTTCTCATTTCTGATATCCATGAATTGTGAGGTGTTATATATACATTATCCATGTCCCATAATGGGCTGTTTTCTTCGAGTGGTTCTTTTTCAAAAACATCCAGGGCGGCTCCTTTTATCTTACCGCTTTTTAAATTATTAATCAGTTCAACTTCATCAACAATATTTCCCCTTGCTATGTTTATAAAATATACTCCGTCCTTCATTGCACTAAACCTATCCTTGTTAATTAAGCGATATGTTTTATCAGTTGCAGGCATGGTAATAACTACAAAATCACATTCCTTTAGCATCAAATCTATTTCATCTGAACTATAGCATTTATCAAATCCTTCAACATCTCTTCCAACTGTATTTAACCCCAAAATTTTAACTCCAAACGCTCTAAGCCTTTTGGCTGCTTCAGTTGCAATGCTGCCTGTCCCAACAAATCCAATTGTTTTACCATATATTTCTATCAAAGATGTGTCAACCTTCCACTTTTTCTCCTGCTGCCTTTTAAAAAATCCATAGCTATTTCTTGAAAGCTGAAGTATATTCATTACAATCCATTCTCCAATCGGAATACTATAACCACCTTTGTTATTTGTTAAAATTATTCCCTTATCATTAATATAATCAAGAGGCGCCTGGTCTATTCCAATGCTTGAGAGCTGTATCCATTTAAGACCTTCCATCATCTTAATATCAAGAGTTTCAAATGGATTATAGCAGACCAATACGTCAACATCCTTTAAATCTTCAGTATAAAAAAGGTCCTTCTCATCTTTAATTAACACTTCATAACCAAGTTCTCTAATCTTGTCCATCTTATCTTTACCATAATCATAGGTTACTAACGCCTTCATATCAAATTCCTCCCTGAAAAATTTTTAACGTTTTAACTAAATTATACTATATTTTCACTATCTTCTGCCTAATGTATAAGATACTACTGCTTGCATTATATAACTGTATTAAATACTCATCAAAAGCTAAAAATAATATCGTAATCGATAAATTTCGACAAAGAAAGGAGAATTTATATGGCACAACTTAATCAGATTGAACTTCAGAATTTAAGGCATCTTATAGGACACCACGATACAGCTGCACAAAAGTTTGACTCATACGCTCAAATGGCAACCGACCCACAGGTTAAGCAGGTATTCACTCAAGCAGCTCAGAGTGCAAGAAATACTAAGCAAAAGCTTACTTCATTCTTACAATAAGGAGGAGTCGAAATGTTAAACGAAAAAGCACTTGTTAACGACGCACTTAGCATGATAAACAGCAGCTTAACTTCATATTCGAATGCTATAGCGCAATGCACAAACGCCCAATTAAGAAGCACCCTCCAACAAATTAGAAACAGCGACGAACAATTCCAATGGGATTTATACAAACTTGCTGAACAAAAGGGTTATTATAAGCCAGCTAGACCTGCTGACACAGCCGACATTCAACAGGTTAAATCAGACCTTGGAACATTCTAAAGGAGTGGCTTCCACTCCTTTATCTTTTTGGAGGTAGCGGCCCAAAATATTGATAATAATAGCAAAGAAGTTTGCCATTATATAATTTTCTATTCCTATCAGCCCTTTTGCCAAAATGCCTTTGAAATTCCGGGTGAGCAGTTAATATGAAAAAAGACCAAGTCTCAAGTTCTGAAAAAACTTCACCCATTTTTTTGTAAAGCTTTTCAACTTCTCTCTTTTCCATCAATCTTTCCCCATAGGGCGGATTTGTAATAATTACACCATATTTCTTTTTGGACCTGAATTCGTCCATAGAAAGTTTTTGAAAGGCTACTAAATTTTCCACTCCAGCCTTTTTAGCGTTTTCCCTTGCTACCTTTAAAACCTTACCATCGATGTCAGAACCCAATAACAAAAACTCCTTATCGTTTATGCTCTCCTTTGCAATCTCTCTCTCCCGCCTCCACAAATCAGCATTTGAACCAGACCACTTTTCTGCAGCAAACTCTCGGTTTAATCCAGGTGCAATGTTTTTCCCCATAAGCGCTGCTTCAATTATTATTGTTCCACTTCCACAAAACGGGTCTGCAAGTATTCTATCAGGAGTCCATCGGCTAATGTATATAAGGGCTGATGCCAAAGTCTCCTTTAAAGGTGCCTCCCCAGCAAGCTCCCTGTAACCCCTTTTGTGAAGCCCTAACCCCGAAGTATCCAGCGTCAATGTAGCTATATCCTTCAATAGCGATATTTCAATTTTATATGTAGGCCCATTTTCCTCAAACCACTCTATTTTATATTTATTCTTCATAGACTCTATAATTGCCTTCTTTACAATAGCCTGGCAGTCTGAAACGCTAAAAAGCTGAGACTTAACAGATTTTCCGACAACATGAATGAAAGCATCCTTTGGAAGAATGTCTCCCCATCTTATAGATTTAGTCCCCTGAAACAAATCTTCAAAGGTCAGCGCTTCAAATTCCTTTATCTTGATAAGCACCCTATCGGCACACCTTAGCCACAGGTTGCACCTTACTACCGCCCTTTCATCGCCCTCAAACTCAACTTTGCCGTTTTCAACCCTCAAATCCTCGTATCCTAATTTTCTAATTTCATCCGCAAGTATTCCTTCTATTCCAAATGCACATGTAACTATAATGTTGTATTTCATACAATCGCTCCTCTTGTAGTATTGAAAATATTAAAACATATAATAACATAATTTTCTATTTTAATAAAGCATAATATTAATATAATAGCTATCTGTTAACTTTTAAAAGCCCCATGAGTGATTTCACAGGCTTTTGATAAATACCGTTTTGAAATCATATCATGGGGCTACATTAAATTTACAGAATCAATACTTTGTAATATTACAAATTGTTCCTGATAATCATAGCCGAATAATCATACAGCTTTTTAATATAATTGATTATATCATAATCGTTTGACTCAGACTTAGTATTCATATCGAACATCTTGTTCTGGGATTGAAGATAAATTTTATCCCTATAGATAAAACTTCCATCAGGGAAGATTACATATTCCTTGGATTTGTTGAATATATCCTCTCCAACATATTTACTAAGTGAGAATCCAAACAAATCAGCTACGGTTGGTGCAATATCTGCCTGCCCTGATACAGTGCTTACTTCACCCTTTACTTCAAAATCAGGGATGTGCATTATAGACACCACCCTCTGATTGTTTGTCCAGTCTATATCGTCGTTTATTTTCTCGCCTATAGCCTTTTCAAGTTGTTCCTTATTACCATAAGGGATAGCATAGTGGTCTCCATAAAAAATCACAACAGAATTATCCCAAAGTCCAGTTCTCTTTAATTCATCAACAAACTCACCTATGGCCTTGTCTGTATAGTGGGCGCTCTGAAGATAATTTCCAAGAAGTGTCCCATCTAAATTGCCAACATCAAAATCTTTAAACTTTTTATCGTTGAAGGGGTAGTGGCTGGAAATAGATATTAAAAAGCTATAAAATGGTTTCTCGTAGTTTTTCATCTTTTCTACAGCCTGTCTGAAAAAACTTTGGTCAGAAAGCCCTATTCCAACCATTTCATCGGCATTGAATTTATCTATACTTTCAAATTTATCAAATCCAAGAGTCTTATACACAGTTGCTCTATTCCAAAAGCCTGCATCATTTCCATGCATAGCTGAAGTTAGATATCCCTTTTCCTTTAACTTGTTTGCAATAGACTCATATTTATTAAATGGGTATAAATAATATACAGCACCGCTTGGAAGTGGCAATAGCCCCGTATTTGCAGCAAATTCTGCGTCGCTTGTTCCACCATTAGATATCTCGTGATAAAAATTTGAAAGATATATCTCTTCATTCTTTAATCTGTTTATATTAGGAGTTACCTCGATACCATTTATCTTTTTGTCTATCAGAAAGTGTTGAAATGCTTCAATTTGGACTATTATCAAATTTTTGCCCTCATACTTTCCATAAAAAGCCGGCTTGTTATTATTTTTTTCCTGAAGCAAATTATTCAGTTCCTTTGCCTGAGCAACATTTAAGGTCTTCATAAAATTGTTCTCATTCGAAAACTTCCTAAAATCAAAATAATGATATCCAAGTATTCCGGTATTTTGCACGATAAACTTCTTATCATACATTGCAGTTAAAACCCACTTGTCCTTCTTCCTTGCAAGATAAAATGTAGAATTAAGCATAAATATTCCACAAAGCAGAAGGGCAAATATTCTAACTGCTTTATCCGAGAAATTCTCCTCTTTAAATTCAATCTTTGAAATTAGAATTATAATAATAATATTCAATATTACTTCTAATGCTAAAACAAAATATATGGGCTTAAAAAGGTATGCAAGCGAATCTGCTACTTCCCCTAACTGCCCAGCGTGTCTTAGTGAAAAGAAGGAAAAGAAATTTTTGTAATAATCAAAGTAGAAAAGGTCAACCGCCAATATGAAGTCTAAAACTATATTAATCAATGCTAATATTCTGATTTGATTTTTCTTTTCAAAAAACATAGGAAATCCAATCAGTATCATTATAAATCCTGCATTTGCCAAAATCGTTCTGAAGTTAGTTCCCATGTCGGTTATTACGTTAAATCCAATCATTTTTGAAGCAAACAATGCTGCAAATAGAACATAATAAAAATATATATTTTTAAATAACTTCAACCTCTTCACCCCTTGTCTAATTGTTCAACAAGCTGTTTAAACTCATCATTATTTACCGTTCTGCCGTGTATTGTATGCGTCCAATTTTTTTGATTTCTTCTTATCAATCCTAAAAGGCTTATTGGTATCCAAGAAAGACCAAATAATGGATATACTAAAAGTCCAAGTATCCTTTTGAATGGTATTTTTTCTATTAAAAGAATTATAATTGGCAGTCCATATCCAAAGAATAAGCTGAAATACCAGTATTGCGCTGGCAAAATAATCTTTGAAAAATAAAGTCCAGGGAAAAATATCTTTAAAACAGCAGCCATAAGCACAAATCCGTATACCAGAATTCTGGCTGGCTGAATTAAATATATGAATGCATCAAACGCTGCAAAGCTTCTATCCTTTAAGCTTTTTTTGATTAAAGGATAGGAATATCTAAAGGCACAGTCCCAGTGCCCCTGAAGCCATCTAACCCTTTGCCTGAAGGATGCCTTAAATGTTAAAGGTTTTTCATCATATACCCTTGCGTTGTGCTCCCAAACAGGCTTTATTCCTCTTAAAATACACTTCATGGTAAACTCCAAATCTTCGGTTAAGCTCATGGCGTCCCATCCGATTTCCTTTAAAACATCGGTGGATACCACAAAGCCTGTCCCACCTAGCGCAGCGTAAAGATTAAGTTTCTTTCTTGCAAGCTGGAACATACGATTCATAGTCCAATATGCAAGTGCGTAAGATATTGTAATCCATGTATCATCTGGATTCTTGCTGTCAAGGTATGCCTGAATTACCTTGTGCCCTTTTATTAGATTATTGTTCATCTTCTTTAAAAAGTTTACCGAAACAAGATTGTCGGCATCAAATATTGCTACTGCATCGTATTCTTTATCCATTGAAAACAGCTTTTCCAAAAACCACTTTATCGCATAACCTTTGCCTTTTTCCTTATCGTTAAATCTTTCAAAAACAATGGCTCCCATTTCCTTTGCTATATTCGCTGTGTTATCGCTGCTATTGTCGCTTATGACAAAAATATCATAAAGCTCCCTTGGATAGTCCAATAAATTCAAATTGTCTATAATCTGCCCTATTACCTTTTCTTCGTTGTGAGCAGCTATTGCAAGTGCAAATCTTTTTTGAGGCCTTTTATCCTTTCTACTTTTTTCAGGAAAAAGACCAAAAATCGATATTATATTGTAGTAATATGTCAGCAAAATTATATAAATCTGAAATAAATAAAAAGCCCAAATAAAAAACTTTTCCATCATTATCCCCCTTTAAAGATTCAAAATTGTTCTTATAAGAAAAGTGGCTATTCTTCTTAGCCTAAATATTCTAACAGGTTGTCTAAAAGTTCTATACAGCCACTCTAATCCAAGGTCAATCATCCATTTAGGCGCCCTTTTAGCGCTGCCTGACAATACATCAAAACTTCCTCCAACTGTAACCAAGTATTTTGCCTTTATCCTATCTTTGTTTTGAAGTATAAACTTTTCCTGCTTTGGACATCCAAGCCCAACAAACAAAAAGTCTGCACCGCTGTTATTGATATCAGCTATAATTTTATCCAGCTCATCATCATTAAAATATCCATGGTGAAAACCCGTTATTTTAGCTCCAAACTCTTCAACCGCCCTTTTAGCAGCCCTTTCTACTACGTAGGGTCTGGCCCCTAAAAAGTATATTTTGTAATCCCTATCCTTAGAAATATTTAATATCTCATATAAAAAATCAATTCCAGCTATCTTTTTAATGCTTATCCCTTTAACAAGTCTTACCGCGTAAACAGTTCCAATTCCATCAGGAATAAACATAACATCGTCATCAAACTTAATTTTATTTTTGTTAATGCACTGGACTATTTCAGGATTTGCTGACAATATCACCCTATAATTTAAAACATCCAATTCATTGATAAGGTCATGCAATGAATTCGCATATATATTCATACCAAACATTTCCACAAGCATACTATCCCCACCTTACCAATTAGTTTGTAATTAATTTTACTTTCTATTTCGACAAATTTCAACAAGAAATATATAGAAAAACACCCCAAGACTTGAGTTTAGTAAATCAAACCCAAATCTCAGGGTGTCTTTGTATTGTTAAAAAGCTAATAATTATACATCAATTCCCCATATATCCTCAGCGTATCTTTTAATCGTGTTATCGCTCGAGAATATCCCTGATGATGCGACATTTATAATCGCCATCTCGTTCCATTTGCTCTTATCCCTGAATAGATTATCAATCTTCATCTGGGCATCGGCATAGGCGTAAAAGTCCTTAAGCACAAAAAACTCATCGTTGTTGGTTATAAGATGGTTGTAAATATTCATAAACTCACTGCCTGGGACATCCAAATATCCGTTCATCAGCTGGTCGATAACTCTTTTTATTCTTTCATCTGAGTAATAAAGCTCCAATGATTTGTAAGAGCCATTCTTATAGAGCTCAATGACTTCATCTGCCGTCATTCCAAAAATAACTATATTTTCATCTCCAACAGCTTCTTTTATCTCAACATTTGCACCATCAAGCGTTCCGATGGTTATAGCACCGTTCATCATAAACTTCATATTTCCTGTCCCCGATGCTTCCTTTGAAGCTGTTGAAATCTGCTCGCTGACATTTGCGCAGGGTATTATCTTTTCCGCTAAAGATACGCCATAATTTTCTAGAAAAACAACCTTTATTTTATCATCAATATCCTCATCATTGTTAATCTTGTTTGCAAGAGTATTTATAAACTTTATTATTTCCTTTGCCAGGACATACCCCGGGAATGCCTTTGCGCTGAATATAAATGTCCTTGGATAAATATCCAAATTCCTATTCTCCTTCAGCCTGTTGTAAAGGTCTAAAATATGAAGAGCGTTTAAAAGCTGCCTCTTATATCCGTGCAGTCTTTTAGCTTGAATATCAAAAATAGAATCGGGGTCAACGTTTATTCCATATCTGTTTTTAATAAACCTTGAAAGTTCAATTTTATTTGATTGTTTTACTGCTTCAAACTTTTGTTGAATAGATTTATCCTTTGCAAACTTCTTAAACTCAATCAATTGATTTGGATTTTTAATCCATCCATCCCCAATTGTCTCGTTTAATAACCTTGCTAATTTTGGATTGGAATCTAATAGCCACCTTCTATGGGTAATTCCATTTGTCTTGTTGTTAAACTTTCCTGTATAATACTCATTAAAAAGCTTTAATTCCTGTTCCTTTAATATTTTAGTATGCAGTTTTGCAACACCGTTTACAGAATGGCTTCCTACAATAGCCAGATTAGCCATTTTGACAAATCCATCCTTAATAATCAGCATCTCATCTATTCTTTTCCAATCATCCTTATATTTTTCAACAAGCTCCTGGCAAAATCTTCTGTTTATTTCCTCAACTATAGTCCAAATCCTTGGAAGAAGGGATTTAAACATATCGACTGACCACTTTTCAAGGGCTTCTGCCATAATAGTATGATTTGTATATGCCATGGTATTAACGGTTATATCCCATGCCTCTTCCCATGTCAAATTTTCCTCATCTATTAATATCCTCATAAGCTCAGGAATAGCAAGCGCAGGATGTGTGTCGTTAATATGAATAGCACAATATTTTGCAAAATGTTTAATTGGCTTTCCCTTTTTCTTATAGGTTCTGACTATACTTTGAACACCAGCGCTTACAAAGAAATATTCCTGCTTAAGTCTTAGCATCCTTCCCTTTTCTGTCCTGTCGTCTGGGTATAGAACGCTTGTAATCGATTCAACAGAATATTTATACTCCATTGCCCTTGCATAATCTCCCATTGAAAAACTTGAAAAATCAAACTCGCTTCCAACGGGCTCAGCGCTCCAGAGCCTTAAGGTATTAACTACATTGTTGCCATACCCAACAACGGGAACATCATATGGAACGGCAAGGACAGATTCGTAATTTTCATGGATTGCCTTCAGCCTTCCATCAACAATATCAAACCTTACGTTTCCTCCAAAATTAACTATTACCGCCCTGTCTGCTCTTCTAACTTCCCACACATATCCATCCTTCAACCAGTTGTCGGGCACCTCTACCTGATATCCATTAACAATCTTTTGTTCAAACAAACCGTATTTGTATCTGATACCATTTCCGTGCCCCGATATGCCAAGGCTGGCCATGGAATCTAAAAAGCAGGCTGCAAGCCTTCCAAGTCCTCCGTTTCCAAGCCCTGCATCCCTCTCCTCCATTTCGAGTTCTTCGAGGGACAATCCTAAATCATCTAAAGCTTCCGCAACCAAATCTCTAATTCCAAGATTTATCAAATTATTTTCAAGAAGCCTTCCAATTAAAAACTCCATTGAAAAGTAATAAATTTGTTTTACATCGCCTTTTATATACTTTTTATTTGATTTTAGCCAGTTTTCAAATGTATATTCCTTAATTATTTCACCAAGGGCAACATATTTATGCAGCCTTGAGGCATCCTTTATATCCTCAGCAAAAAGAGATATTAATTTCCTTTCAAAATCGGACTTTATCCTTTCCTTATCCAATTGCATTAAACTGTTCCCCCAATACTGTTGTATAGTTCTATATATAATTTAGCCGATTCATCCCAGCTGTTGTCTGATTTCATTGCGTTTACTACTAAATTGTCAAATGCGTCCTTTTGATTGTAATAAACAGTGACTGCATATCTTATTATATTCAGCATTTCATATGCATTGTAATTTGCAAATGAAAAGCCGTTGCCCTCGCCTGTGTATTCATTATATGGCTTTACCGTATCCTTAAGACCACCAGTCTCACGAACGATTGGAAGGCTTCCATATCTTAATGCAAGAAGCTGCCCGATTCCGCAAGGTTCAAAAAGCGATGGCATTAAAAACAGGTCGGAAGATGCATATATCCTTCGGGATAGTTCTTCGCTGAATCTAATATTTGATGAAATCTTAGACGGGAATACCCTTGAAAAATACTTAAATGCTTCTTCGTAAATATAATCTCCTGTCCCAAGCAATACAAACTGCACATCCATCTCCAGTATTTCCTGCATTACCTGTGCGATTAAATCAAGCCCCTTTTGCTTTGTTAGCCTTGTAACCATTCCAATCATCGGGATATCAGGATTAACAGGAAGGTTTAGCTCCCTTTGAAGCGCCATCTTGTTTTCCTTCTTGGCTTCTATATTGTTTGCATCATAATTCCTGTATATATACTTATCGGTCAATGGGTTATAAACTTCATAGTCAATTCCATTTACTATACCTAATAATTTATATGAATGAGCACTCAAAAGCCCCTGAAGTCCTTCTCCGTAAAAAGGCGTTTTAATCTCTTCTGCATAGGTATTGCTGACCGTTGTCACCTTATCAGAATAAATTATACCTGCCTTCATCAGTGAAACTCCATCATAATATTTGAGCCTGTCATCAGTGTAATAATAATCATCAAGACCTAAAAGGTCCCAAAGTATTTTTTTATCAAATACTCCCTGATACCTTAAATTATGAATTGTAAATATCGATTTTATATCTTTATGGTTAGGACTGTTGCTATAGGTTGATTTCAATAAAAGAGGAACGGCTCCAGTGTGCCAATCGTTGCAGTGGATTACGTCAGGAATAAAATCGATATAATTTATCGCTTCCACTACAGCGCGGCTAAAAAATACAAATCTTTCATCATCATCAGAATATCCGTATGCCCCACCACGTTTAAAATAATATTCGTTGTCGATAAAGTAAAAAGGAATACCATCGTATTCTAAATATTCAACACCACAGTATTGATTTCTCCAACCAAGTTGAACATTAAAATGGCCGATGTGCTTCATCATGAGCGAGTATTCGTATTTTATATCCCCATACTTAGGCATAATAACCCTTGCATCAATTCCAAGGCGTCTTAAGGCCCTTGGCAGCGCATATGCAACATCAGCAAGTCCGCCTGTTTTAAGGAATGGATAGGATTCAGATGTAGCAAACAGAATATTCATTAGCAATCCTCCCTCACAGTTCAATTCTACTTCCCTTTTCAATTACGATTGGGTATTTATTGTCACCAATCAGCACCTTGTCATCCTCTATTATTACATTCTTATCCAGGATAACATTCTTTAGTTTTACGTTCTTGCCTATCGTGCATCTTGAAAAAATAATTGAATCGATTATTTCTGCCCCTTCTTCAATTATTACTCTTCTTGAAACTATACTATTTGTTACCATTCCCTTTACAATGCTTCCACTTGCCATTATCGAATTGGAGACGTTAGCTCCATTTAAATATTTTGTTGGAGGTGAATCATAGGATTTAGTATAAATGTTTCCGTTTCTTCCGCACAGTTCTCTCATTATTTCATAATTTAAAAAGTCCATCGATACTTTATAATATGATGAAACGGAATTTATGCAGCCTAAATATCCTTCAAACTCATATGCCCTTATATCATGTTTTTGAACATTTTTATATACATATTCCATAACACTTGAGCATGTTCCTTCCTGCATGCAGCTGTAAACTGCCTGGATGAAAAATTCCTTGCTCATTATAAAAACCTCTGCCGAAACATTCATTTCGTTGTCAAGCCCAATATTTCTTCCAACGCTTAATACTTTTCCATTTTCATCAAGGTTAAGTATATCGCAATTTGTATACATGTCGCTATTCTTTACCCTTTTTGAAACAATTGTAACATCAGCTCCGCTTTCTTCGTGGAACTGTGCAACCTTTTCAAGATTTATATTCATAATCATCCTTGAACGAGCAAGAATTACCTTTTCTTTTCTGCTTCTATAAAAATATTCCATGTTATTCTTAAAGACCTTTATATCATCGTGAATCATACCCCTTAGAGTGTGGTTGAATATATAAAGACCATCTATTTTTCTATTAAGGTCCCATGGTTTCCCTGTTCCTATATGGTCAACAAGAGAGCGCGAATTCGTCTCAACAAAAATGCCTACGTTGGTTAAACCGGCATTAACCATGTTTGATAGAACAAAGTCTATAACCCTATACCTGCCAAATATAGGGATAGAAGCAAGCGGCCTGTTTAATGTAAGGCTTCTAATATTGCTTTCATCCTCGTTTAAAACTATTACACCCATATAATCTCTTAGCATAAAATCACCCCATCATTCCTTTAGCATGTTTTCTTTTACATCTTTTTTCTCTGGGACAAGTATTATATTTTCCCCATCTCCAACAACTACTTTTTCCCTTATCCTTGCACCATTTCCAATAACGCATTTATTTATAACTGCGCCGTCTTCAATCCTTGCGTCCTGTAAAACCACTGAATCCTTCACAACTGCATCTTTGCCTATATAAACTCCCCTCGAGATAATGGAATTTTCCACCTCTCCATAAATTGTGCATCCGTCGACAATCATAGAATTTTTAATAGAAGCCTCAGGACCTACATATTGAGGCGGAAGTGAATAATCGACAGCGTAAATCTTGTTTATGCTTTCATATAAATCAAGTGTTGGGTCTTCCTTTAAAAGGTCCATATTAGCCTCCCAATAGCTCTCAATAGTTCCAACATCCTTCCAATAACCTTCAAACCTGTATGCGTAAAGCTTTAACCTTGCATCAAGCATTTTAGGAATAATATTCTTCCCAAAATCATTTGACGATGTTGGGTCCTTTTGGTCTTCCCTTAAAAACTGTTTTAATCTGTTCCAGTTAAATATATAAATACCCATAGAAGCCAATGTGCTTTTTGGCTTTTTAGGTTTTTCTTCAAACTCGTATATCCTTCCATCCTCATGTGCGTTCATAATTCCAAAGCGGCTTGCTTCGTTTAATGGAACATCGATTACCGCAATCGTTGCGTCTGCATTTTTCTCCCTATGATAGTCAAGCATTTCGTTGTAATCCATCTTGTAAATGTGGTCGCCAGATAGCACCAAAAGATATTCAGGGTTATAATAATCTATATATGTCATGTTTTGATAAATGGCATCAGCAGTTCCCTTATACCAATTTCCACCCGCCTCGTGCTGATATGGAGGAAGTATTCTTACTCCTCCAAACTTCCTGTCAAGGTCCCATGTCATTCCAATTCCAATATGTGCATTTAGTATAAGAGGCTGATATTGCGTCAAAACTCCAACAGTATCTATCGATGAATTTGCACAGTTGCTTAATACAAAATCTATTATTCTGTATTTTCCTCCAAATGGAACTGCAGGCTTTGCATTGTTTTTAGTAAGTGCCTTTAGCCTTGTTCCCTGCCCTCCAGCAAGGACCATCGCTATAATCTCTTTTTTTGCCATGATATCACTCCTTCTCCGGTTTTAAAAGTATAATTGAATATGGCGCAAGTTTAATGCTTATACTAAAGTCTTTTCCGTGCCATGAATCATCTACTGATTTTATGCTGCTTGAGTTAATAAAATTACTTCCACCATAAATATCCTTATCACTGTTTAATATTTCCCTATATTTTGTCTCAAAGGGAACGCCTATTTTATATTGTTCATAATTTCCGTCTGAAAAATTAATAACAACTACAATATGGTCCTTTTTGTCCTTTGCATACCTGATATACGAAATTACGCTCTGATGGTTGTTATCGGCATCTATCCATTCAAAGCCCTCCATTTTGTGGTCGAGCTCCCATAGGGATTTGTTTTCTAAATAAATATGGTTGAGTTCCTTTACGAATCTAAATAGAGCGTCGTGAATTGGATATTTTAAAAGGAACCATTCTATTTGTGAATAAAATCTCCATTCGATAAATTGTGCAATTTCGCCTCCCATAAACAAAAGCTTCTTTCCTGGGTGTGTCATCATATAGCCGTATAAAAGCCTAAGGTTTTTAAATTTTTCCTCGTAATCACCCGACATTTTGTCAATCAATGATTTTTTCCCGTGGACTACTTCATCGTGGGATAAAGGAAGTATAAAGTTTTCCGAATAAGCATACATCATCGAAAAAGTCAAAAGATTGTGATTATTTTTTCTACTGAATTTATCATAATTCATATATTTTAAAGTGTCGTTCATCCATCCCATATTCCACTTAAAGCTGAATCCCAGCCCTCCTTCATAGGTTGGATATGTAACCAGAGGCCAGGTAGTTGACTCTTCAGCTATCATAATGGGGTTGTCTATGTTTTCATATATTGTCTTGTTTAATTTTTTCAAGAAATCTACAGCATCAATATTTTCATATCCGCCGAATCTGTTTTTAATATCAAGATTAGGTTTTCCAAAGTTTAGATAAAGCATGCTTGCAACCGCATCAACTCTTAATCCGTCTATATGAAATTCTTCAAACCAGAACATAGCGTTTGAAATAAGAAAGCTTTGAACATGCTTTTTACCATAATCGAAATTTGCAGTTCCCCAGTCGTAGTTGTCCCCAAGCCTTGGGTCGTCGTGCTCATAAAGATGACTTCCATCGAAGGCGTATAGTCCATGCTCGTCCCTGCAAAAATGCCCTGGAACCCAGTCGAGTATTACTCCTATACCGTTTTGGTGCATTCTATCAACAAAATATTTAAAATCCTGTGGCTTTCCATATCTACTAGTTGCAGCATAGTATCCTGTTATTTGATATCCCCATGAGGCATCTAACGGATGTTCCATTATAGGAAGCAGTTCTATATGGGTATATCCCATTTCCTTAAGATATGGAATCAATTCATCTGCACATTCTTTGTAATTTAAAGGTTCACCGTCTCTCATTTTCCATGAACCAAGATGAACTTCGTAAATATTCATTGGCGATTCAAAATAGTTGATACTCTTTCTATTTAACATCCATTCATTATCATTCCAGTTGTAGTCTATATCGCATACTATGGAAGCTGTATTAGGTCTTAATTCTGAATAAAAGGCATAAGGATCTGCCTTTAAAACTTTATTCCCGTCAGACTTAATTATTTCATATTTATACATTTCTCCTTCATGTAGTCCTTCGATTAATAGCCACCAAAAGCCTGTATCTAAAACTTTAAGCATCTTATGTTCTTTTCCGTCCCAGCCATTGAAGTTTCCAACAACCCTGACTTCCTTAGCATAAGGTGCATAAAGGCAAAATGCTACTCCCCTTTTACCGTTATGCTCTATTAGTCTGCTTCCTAAAAACTCATATGCACTATAGTGCTCACCATTTATATATCTTTTTATATCAGATAAATATATTGAATGTTTTCTCCTTTGCATCCTTTAACCCCCAATCCCAAGTATATTTTTATAACTTTATCATAAATTTTTATAATTTTCCATATTTCTAACTAAAAATTAACTCAAATTCTATCTCGTCTTCTATTGGAATATCATAATTACCTAAAAGAGGTATTTGAGGTTTTATCTTTCTAGCCTCATTTACAGCCCCTTTATATACTGAACTCAATTTAAATCCATTTTTTTGATAGAATTTGATTGCTTCTATGTTATCGTTCGTAGTTATAAGGAACAGTCTTCTGCAGTTATTTTCCTTTGAAATCTGAATTATTTTTTCTATCAGCATCCCTCCT
This sequence comes from Caloramator mitchellensis, assembly GCF_001440545.1. Classification (NCBI taxonomy): domain Bacteria; kingdom Bacillati; phylum Bacillota; class Clostridia; order Eubacteriales; family Clostridiaceae; genus Caloramator; species Caloramator mitchellensis. The sequence continues at coordinate 77,167 of NZ_LKHP01000003.1, read as the reverse complement.
ATTCCTTTGCTTTGTTCCACGCTCTCTAGTAAAACAAGTTCGCATTCTTTATTTTCTATTGAATAGGCAGCAAAGCCCTGTATCTTTTCGCCCACTTTGGCAATAATTACAGGAAGATTTAGCACATTGTATGCTTTACCTTTTGAAACTATAATCTCTGAACCCCAATTATCTTTTATTATTTCTTTAAGGAAATTTTTATCTTCTTCTGAAGCTTCTTTTATCTGAACTATTTTATTTCTGTCTTCAAATATATTCTCAACAAGTGTTTTTAGTTCTTTGTACATATTTTTATCTTCAAGATCATTTAAAACTTTTACTAGATTTTCATAATACCACTTCTGTTCATCATATCCTGCATTAAATTTTTTCCACACCCTATCTCCTATTCGTTTGTAATCCTTAAAGGTACTTCTTATATTGCTCAATTTATCTGCACAAATTAGCATCTTGACATCTAAATTTGCATTTTTTATAAAGTCTATTGTATGCTTTTTTCTTTCCATCCAGGTATTTATCTCTTCTTCTTTGGATAAAACTTTTTTCGATTGAACTTTGTATGGTTCTGATGCTGCAAGTATGAGATCAACTACCCTTGAATTGAAGTTTTGCTTAAGATATGATAACAGAATCTCTCTGTCTCCCTTTGTATCTTCTATAGTATCATGCAGAAGAGCTGCATTTAGAATATCATCGTCTGCCCCATTTTCATATAAAATAATTGCCACTTCAATAGGATGAACAATATAGGGAATATCTGAACCCTTTCTTATTTGTTTCTTATGAACGTCCCATGCAATTTTAAGTGCTTTAAAATCCATAAAAACACCCCGCTGCATTGCCAATTTTTGTTTATTATATTAATTTTATAGCCAAATTACAACCCCTGCAATAAATTTTTTAAAAAATTTCTTTCCCCTAGGCTGTATCAAAATATTCCTAAATGCTGTGGTTAGTTTCTGTTGAAAAGCCCCATGATATGATTTCCAAAAGGCGCCTCTCATGAACCTTAGTAACTCTTGCTTTTCGACTTTTCAAAAGTCCGTAATTCTGCTCAGGACGAGCAGAGCCGCGTGGCCTACAGGACGTAGGCTCACGCGGGTAGGACTTTTGAAAACAAAGAAAAGCTTAGAGTTACTTAGGTTTTTTGAGCGAAGCCTGGGAAATCATTCATGGGGCTAAACTATAACTTTCAGAAAATTTTTTAAATATTTTGATACAGCCATATTATTAGTAACCGAAGGTGGTTTTAACTTCCTTGAGCATTTTTCTGATGGGAAGGTTGTATGGGCATTTGGATTCACAAAGCCCGCATTCTCTGCAGTCGGAGGCATGTCCATTTAAAGCTGCATATCTTTCCTTTGCCCATCCCTTTAGGTCATAGTTTTGGTGGTAGGACCTTAAAATGAAACTGAATGGTATATCTATATTTTGAGGGCAGGGCGCACAGTAGCCGCACCTTCTACAGAAATTATTGTCCATTTCATTAGCTATTTTATCGCAAAGTTCCAGTTCAGATTGTTTCAGCGCTGCACCACTTGCCCTTGCATTTTCAACAACCTCTTCTATGCTTGCCATTCCTGGAATAACCGTCGATATAAAATCATCCTTCAATATAAATTTAACTGCAAGCTCACCGTCTGAAAGAGCCCCTCCAGCCATCGGCTTCATTGCAATAACTCCTATATCTTTTTCTTTGGCACGTTTAAAAACATCAGTTGCCTGCCTTTCAATTATATTATATGGATACATTATTGTTTCAAAATAATGGCTCTCAACAGCAACCTTTAACACATCAAGGCTGTGTGCTGTTATACCAATATGTCCAATCTTTCCTTGCTTTTTAGCTTCAACTAAAGCTCTATACGCTCCGTCTTCAGCTAAAACCTGTTCGTATATGCTCATTTCTTTTATATTGTGCAGTTGGTAAATATCAATATAATCAGTTCTAAAATTTTTTAAGCTAGTTTCAATATCCCTTTTCATATCGTCGTAGCTTCTTGCCATAGATTTTGTTGCAATTATCCATTTTTGTCTTCTTCCCTTTAGTGCATTTCCTATATATTCTTCGCTGCAAGTATATCCTCTGGCTGAGTCCACAAAGTTTATCCCATACTCCTCTGCTTTAATTAAAACTTTTGCTGCTTCATCCTGAGTTAGTTTTTGTATCGGAATTCCTCCAAACCCAACTTCCGATACCATTAAGTTAGTCCTTCCAAGCAATCTATATAACATATTACCCCACCTTTAAATAGATTTGTGGCTTTATTTAATTATATATTTTATTTATTTGACTGTCTATTCGAGTAATGTATAATATAACTAGGATTGGAGTTGATGTTATGAAAAAAATTGTTTTAATTGCGATTGCGGTTGCTTTGTTATTGTCGTCCTTTTATTTTTATAACCAATACAAAGAAAATATGAAAACATACCATAAATCCGATGTTTATTTTACAATAAAATCAGGAGATACATTGTCAAAAATAACTGATGAATTATTTAACAAAAAAATAATTAAATCTAAAACATTCTTCAAATTATATACAAGATATAAAGGTCTTGATACTAAGCTAAAGAGCGGCAGCTATTTGATTAAAGCTGGAATTGATATCGATGAACTTCTTAAAAAATTATCATCAGGAAAATCGGATTATAAAATAATAACAATTCCGGAAGGATTTAATCTTCATCAGATTGCACAGAGGCTCGAAAACAATGGATTTATTAAAAAAGATGAGCTTTTAAACGCCAAAATTTCTGATTATGATAAGGCTAATTTATTTGATAATGATAAAAAAGTATTTTATGAACTTGAGGGGTATTTATTTCCCGACACATATTATATCCCCTATACAGCCCAAAGCACAGAGGTTATAAGCATTTTATTTAACCAATTTGCCAAAAACTACAGTCAGGAATTTAGGAACCGTGCAAAGGAGCTTGGACTTAAAAACAGCCAGATTATAACCATAGCTTCTTTAATAGAAAAGGAAGCTGCAAACGACGATGAAAGAAAAAGAATAGCTGGGGTTATTTACAATAGATTAAGGCTTAATATGCCTCTTCAAATAGATGCTACAGTCATTTACGGAATAACCAAGGGAGAAAAAAATATCCCAAGATTGTATAACAAAGATTATCAATACGAATCGGTATACAACACATATAAATTTACCGGGCTTCCACCCGGCCCAATCGCAAGCCCAGGCATTAAATCAATTGAGGCAGCACTATACCCTGAAGAGCACGATTATCTGTATTATGTTTATACCGGTGAGGGCCATGTATTCAGCAAAACTTATCAGGAACATCTAAAAAACGTTAACAAATATATTAAATAAACTGCAAATAACAAAAGCCCCTAAAAGGACTAACTCGGCATCTATCTTTAATCTTAATGCCGAGTTTATTAATACTTTGTGGGCTTTTAATTTACTTAGACAAATCTGAAAATTCTACGTGCACCTGCTCGAGGTAGTTTTTCTCCGAGTATGATGCTGCACTTTCATCTTCTAATGTTATGTCAGGCAGGGTAATAATAAATTTTGTTCCCAAGCCAACTGTGCTTTCAACTTCTATTGTCCCGGCGTGCAAATCTATAAATTCCTTTACAAGAGAAAGTCCAATACCGCTTCCTTCGTTCTCGCGTGTTAGCGTTGTGTCAACCAGCTTAAATCTATCAAAAACTTCATTAAGCATTTCTTTAGGAATCCCAATACCATTGTCGCTGATTGTCAACTGAACTTTTCCTGGTATTTCCCTTATGTCTACTTCTATCCTTCCATTATTGTTTGAAAATTTAACTGCGTTAGACAATAAATTAAGAATAACTCTTTCTATTTTGTTTGTATCACAGGCTATTACCTTTTCTTCTACTTCGGTGTTAAATATCAATTCTATATTTTTGCTGCTTAAATAATTTCTTGTTGAATTGCATATTTCCTCAACAAGATAAACAATGTCTACATTTTCAGCATTGAGCGTTAAAAAGCCAGCATCTGCCTTTGTTAAATCAACAATATTGTTGGTTAACCTCAAGAGCCTATATGTGTTTTGTTTCAAAATAGGGAAAAATTTATCAAAGTTGTTGACAAATTCAGTCGTTTCATTCTTGTTTTTAAACATCTCCATTAGCTGAACTATTCCGTAAATGACGTTTAGAGGTGTCTTTAACTCGTGTGAAACATTTGCCAAAAATTCGCTTTTCAATCTCTCGTATTCAAGTTCCTGGGCTATTTTTTTGTTTTCATGTTCCATTCTTATCTTTTCGGTAATTTCCCTACAAATAAGTATAGTTCCAACTTTCACATTATTTTCTTCTATTAAAGAGCTGTGTATAAATTCAAACCATATGTATTCTCCATTTGAATTTAGCAGTCTAAATTTTCTCTTATCAATCACACCTTTGCCATCCAGTAGATTTTGAAACTCTTTTTTTGCTTCCTCCAACTCATCCTGGTGAAAATATTCACTAAGTTTTTTGCCTATCATTTCTTCTTTCTTAAATCCAAGTATTCTCTCTGCTGAAGAATTTAGATATGTAATCGTTCCCCCTAAATCCGTCATGCATATAAAATCCTCGACCCCGTTTAAAATGTTTGAAAGCATCATCTCATCATCGTCAATTCTTCTTGTCATTTCAACTATGTCTGTAATGTCGTTTAAAATAGCTGTTAAGAATCTTCTCTCTTTATGTTTTACAAGGTAAAAGTGAATTTTGAGCCATAACTCTTTTCCATATTTATTATAAATAAATTTCTCGATGAAAAGTTCCTCATTCTTTTTTAAATGAGTTGTAATTTCATCCTTGTTGAAGTTGAAAATATCAAAAATATTTTTATCAACTATTTCATCTTTAACTATCCTGTAAAACATTCTGTTAGCAAGAATTAATTTACCGTCTTCATCCGCAAGCAGCACAATATTTGGGCTGTTTACGAACATCTTATAGAATACATTTCCGTATCCTAAAATGGAGACTTCTGATTCATTAATATTCACAAAACCACCTTCATTCAACAACAATCATTACCACCTATATTTATTCAACAAAATTTACGTTTTTCCTGCAATTAAAAAATCGCAAATTTCAACAAATTTTTTCCCTAAATAGTGAATATTTTCAAAATTTTCTAAACTGTCCTTCGCTATTTTGAATGATGGAAGGATAAATTTACCTTTAATTATTAATCATTAGAATTTTAAACATATTCGTTTTTTCGACGTAATAGTAAAATATTTTTCTTCATCGCTAATGGTTATATATGGCAAAAACTATTGTAATAATGGTCTAAATTTTATATACTTAATAGGACTAAAAATTCGAGGGGAGATAATATGTTTTACTTTGATGCTCTCAGCAAGATAAATAAAGGAGGATTTTGGGACATGCTTGTTATCGATGGTGTTGTTGGTGTAGGAAAAACCACCCTAATGAAAATTTTGAAGGAACAGGGTTATATTCCTTTTGAAGAACCTGTTTTTGACAATCCAATTCTTGAGAAATTCTACTATGACAGACATAGATATAGCTTTCCGCTGCAGATATTTTTCTTAAACAAGAGGTTTAAGCATATCAAGGAAGCTTCAATGGTAGATAATGCTGTTATGGATAGAAGTATTTATGGAGATGTCATTTTTGCAAAGATGTTAAAGGACAGCGGAGAAATGAGCCAGGAAGAGTTCGACCTTTACATAGAGCTTTTTGAAAATATGATTGAACACTGCCATCCTCCAAAGCTTATGATTTATCTTGAAATATCAGTTGATGAAGCAATAAGAAGAATTAATCTTCGCGGCCGTGATTATGAAAAGATAGTTGAAAGGGAATATTGGGAAAAATTGAACAAAAACTATAGAGAATATTTTGAGCAATATTCAATTTCGCCTATTCTTAAAATTAATGTAGACAACCTTGATTTTGAAAACATCCCTGAGCACCGCCAATTTGTCCTTGACAAAATAAGTGAAGCTTTAGGAAAATAAACCAATATCAAGTCTAATTATAAATCCCATGAATTATTTTTAAGACTTAACTCATTCGAAGTCCTCAAAAAACAATTCATGGGATTTTTATTCAAAATTTTAGACGGATATTTCTATTAAATTTATTTATTGTTTGCACATTCTTTCTATAAAGTATTTATGAAACTCCAAACTATCGCTAAGCTCTGGATGAAATGCTGTTGCGAGCATATTCTTTTGTCTTGCTGCAACAATCTTTCCATCTATCTTGTGAATTATTTCAACATTACCCGATAATAATGTGCTAATATATGGAGCCCTTATAAAAATTAGCGGAATAGACTCGTTTGAAATATTCTCAAGTTTGCTGTTTACAATAAAACTGTTTATCTGACTACCAAATGCATTTCTTTCAACTTCAATATCCATAACACACAAATGTCTTCTTCTGTCATTCTTAATTTCCTTTGCAAGAAGAATCATCCCTGCACAGGTTCCCCAGACGGGAAGTCCATTTTTTATCAATTCTACAAGCTTATCTTTTATTCCATTTTCAGAAATTATTTTACCTATTGTAGTGCTCTCTCCTCCTGGTAGAATAATCCCATCAATTTCATCTAATTCTTCCTTCTTTTTTATTTCAATCGCCTCAACATCCAGTGCTTTAAGATGGTTTATGTGTTCAATCACTCCACCTTGAACAGACAAAACTCCTATATTCATTTTACCAGCCTCTTTCAGCAAGATTGTTTTTAAGCTCATTTATCTCAATTCCAAACATAGGCTCTCCTAAATCCTCTGAGATTTCTGCCAGAACATTTGCATCTTTATAATATGTTGTAGCTAAAACAATAGCCTTTGCTCTTTTTTCTGGATTGGATGATTTGAATATACCTGAACCAACAAATATTCCTTCTGCTCCAAGCTGCATCATTAGGGCAGCATCCGCTGGCGTTGCAATTCCCCCAGCCGCAAAATTCACAACCGGAAGCTTTCCTTCCCTCCAAACATATTCTACAAGATGATATGGGGCTTCCAACTCTTTAGCTATTGTCATAAGCTCTTCAATTGGAGCATTCTTTACCTTTCTTATGTCATCCATTATCTGCCTAATATGCCTTACAGCCTCAACAACATTTCCTGTTCCGGCTTCGCCCTTTGTTCTAATCATAGCAGCCCCTTCTCCTATTCTTCTTAGGGCCTCTCCTAAATTTCTTGCGCCACACACAAAAGGAACTTTAAAATCCCATTTGTTGATGTGATACTTATCATCTGCTGGAGTTAAAACTTCGCTTTCATCGATATAGTCTATTTCTAAAGCTTCAAGTATTTGTGCCTCTACTATATGTCCTATTCTCACCTTTGCCATTACAGGAATTGAAACTGCTCTCTTTATTTCCTTGATAAGTTTAGGGTCAGACATTCTTGCAACCCCACCCTGTTTTCTAATATCGGCTGGAACTCTCTCTAGTGCCATAACAGCGCATGCACCTGCCCTTTCAGCAATTTCAGCCTCCTTAGCATTTGTTACATCCATAATCACCCCGCCCTTTAACATCTTAGCAAGGTCTGCGTTTAATTTGTATCTTTCCATATTGCCCCTCCTTATTGTATCGATACATTATGTATCTTCTAAATTCAAAATTATTCTAACATTAAATTTTATTATGTCAATATTGTTGCGTTACAATTTAATTGTAATTTTTTTTGAACATTTTGAATAAAATGTATTTTTTTAGTAAAAATAATATTAAAAATGTTGAGGGAGTTTAAATATGCTGTGGAATAAGTTTAATAGTAATAAGAACAATAAATCAAGAATTTCTAATTCATTAAACGAAAATATAGATAAAATAAGAGAAATATTTAAAGAAGATAAAACATTAGTTTGCAGGTTTTTACAGAAGAATAATACTAAGTTTTGTATAGTTTATATAAATGGATTGGTTAAGGAAGACTCTATAACAAGCGATGTAATCAGCAAAATATTGTATAGCGATTTTATAACAAATGATAACGATTTAGCTGAGCAATTAACCAAAACTATTCTATCATCTTTATCAATAGAATTAAGCTCAGATTTTGAATATGTAATAAACTCCATCCTTAATGGCAAATCTTCTCTTTTTATTGATGGTGAAGGAAAATCAATTTTAATCGATGCCAGGGGATTTTCAACGCGTTCAATAGATGAACCTGCATCTGAAACTATAGTAAGGGGTCCAAGAGAGGGTTTTAATGAATCTATTATTACCAATCTTTCGTTGATAAGAAGGAGAATTCCACACCCTGACTTAAAATTCATATTTAAAGAAGTGGGTAAATACACCAAAACAAACATATGTATTGCTTATATTTCCAGCATTTCTTCTGAAGGTATTCTGCAAGAAGTTTTAAAAAGACTTGATGCTATCGAAATAGACTCTATTTTGGATTCAGGATATATCTCAGAGCTTATATGTGACCATCCATTCAGCACATTTCAAACTATAGGCTATACTGAAAGACCGGATGTTGTCTGCAGCAAAATATTAGAAGGCCGTATTGCAATAATTGTAGACGGCTCTCCCTTTGCTTTAACTTTACCATACCTATTAATTGAAGCATTCCAATCAAATGAAGATTATTATTCAAGCTGGTTATTTGCTTCATTTAACAGGCTTATACGAATATTAGGTTTTTTTCTTTCCACCACCATACCTTCTTTATTTATTGCTCTTTCTAATTATCACCAGGAATTGCTCCCAACACCCTTGCTTCTTAGCATTGCTGCTGCAAGAGAAGGGGTTCCATTTCCAACTGTTATAGAAGCATTTGGCATGATATTTGTTTTCGAAATATTAAGAGAAGCTGGAACTAGGCTCCCAAAACCAGTGGGTCAGGCTGTCAGCATAGTTGGAGTTCTTGTTATTGGTGAGGCTGCTGTAAGTGCAAGATTTATTAGCGCTCCAATGGTTATTATAACTGCTTTAACAGGAATAACTGAATTTTTAATACCTCAATTAACAACTTCTATAATAGCATATAGATTTATAATACTTTTTTTTACAGCATTTTTAGGTTTTTACGGAACAATGTTTGGTTTGTTTACTATGTTTATTCAATTATTTTCAATGAAAAGTTTTGGGGTTCCCTACACACTACATGCTGTTTCAATAGATTTTCAGAATATTAAAGATACTGCCATAAGAGTTCCATGGTGGGCAATGAAGTTGAGGCCAATTTTAATAGGTGCTAAAAATAAAGTTAGAAATACTTCTATAAATCCTATGAAGGGAAAGGATAACGGTGAAGTTAGTTAAAATTATTATTTTGACATTAATTGTGTTATTATATTCCTCTTGCTGGAACTACAGAGAAATAGATAAGATTGCGCCTGCCGCCGGAATATCATTTGATTATGATGAAGATAAAAATGTTTATTCTTTGACAGTTGAAATTGTTACATTAAAAACTGCTGAAAATGGAATCCAGCAAATGCCTGAATATTTTACTTCTGAAGGTGAAACAATATTTGATGCAGTAAGAAACATAATTGCAAAATCAGGAAAAAAAATTTACTGGGCACACTCAAAAACTGTTTACATAAGTGAAAAGATTGCAAAAAGAGGTATTATAGATGTTTTAGATTTCATTGAAAGGGACGCTGAAGTTCGCTCAGATATGAAGATAGTCCTTGTTAAGGGTAAAAAAGCAGGCGATATATTTAAAGCAAAAACAGAATCAGAAAAGATAGTTTCATTTCATATTGATGAAATTCTTGAAAACTCAAGAAGTGTTTCTAAATATCCTAATATAGAACTATGGGATTTGATAAATCAAATACAGTCAGATGCATCTGCTGCGATTTTGCCCGTCGCTTACATCGTAGAGGATTTTGGAAAAGAAGTTGTAAAATTATCTGGATGTGCTCTTTTAAAAAAAGCAAAGCTTATTGGTTTCCTTGATGAAAGAGATACTAAAAATTTACTTTTTTTAAACAATAAATTATATGGTGGAATAATCCCAATAAGGAATGTTTTAGGAACAAACAGCAACGTTTCATTTGAAATATATAATTCCAAAACAAAAGTTAATCCAAAAATCAATGATGGTAAAATAACCTTTTACGTTGTTGTTTCAATAGATGTTTCTCTTGCTGAAATTTCAGGTGAAATTAATTTTATAGAAGAGAAAAATCTTGAAAAATTAAAGGAATTTGCAGAAGAATATATAGAAAAAGATATCCAGGCAACTTTTTATAAAATAAGGGATATATATGCACTGGATGTATTTGGCTTTAGCAAAAATACTAAAATTAAATATCCAAAATTTTGGAAGGAAAGTAAAAACGAATGGGTAGATATTTTTATGAGTTCTAGTATAGATGTATCCGTTAATCTTAATATATTTGGCAGTGCAACAACCAATGATATAATTAAGGTGGGAAAATAAAATGGCCAAGGTTTTAGCCACAATAATAGCTTACATTTCTTTTTTTCTATTTGATTTCTTTGTTTTATTCCATAAAAAGGATATTAAAAAATTTTTTGTTTATTCGACATTGTTTTTGACAGCATTTGTTCTCAGCATTTTGATATCCCTTGGTATTAGAATTATTAGCCTAGATTTATTTATAAAGAAATTATTTTTTGATTGAGGATGGTTTTATGAATAAAGAAACAATATCAATAAGGCAAGCAATAAATATTATGTCTATGTTCATAATAGGAAGCTCTGTAATAGTTGGTGTAGGTGGAGAGGCAAAAAACGATATTTGGCTGGCTCTTTTAATAGCAATATTTTTGTCCTTAGTATTAACATATTTTTACTCTCAAATACTCATGCTATTCCCAGGAATTGATTTTGTCAACATTCTAAAACAGATATTCGGAAAGTTTTTTGGAAATTTTATATCTGTTTTATTTGTTTGGTTTTCATTTCACTTAGGTTCACTGGTTTTAAGAGATTTTGGAGAATTTGTTAAGACAGTCGGTCTTCCAGAAACTCCAAACTCAATAGTTATTACATTTGCAGCAGTTTTAGCAATCTTCTCCGTAAAGAAAGGAATTGAAACAATAGGTAGAGCCTGCGAATTTTTATTTGTTTTTCTTATATCCGTCTTATTTATTACCGTTCCTTTTTTAATTCCTAAAATGGATACTAGTAACCTTCGCCCTTTTCTGTATAATGGCATAGGTCCTGTTTTAAAGGGTTCTTTTAGTTTGCTCTCCTTTCCTTTTGCTGAAACAGTAGTTTTCATTTTTCTTTTGCCTTACACTAACGAAAAAAAATATTACAAAGTCTTCTCCTATTCTATAATTATCACTGGATTAATATTACTAATAACATCATTAAGAAATATAATGGTTGTGGGAGCTGATTCTCTATCTCGAAGTTATTTTGCATCCTACAGTGTAGTCAGCAGAATAAAAGTTGGTGAATTTTTCCAGAGAATAGAGAGCTTTGTTGCAATTGCTTTTTCATTCTATGCTTTTGCTAAGATAAATGTTTGCTTGTATGCTACGTCTATTGGACTTTCTAAGATACTGGGTTTTGATGATTATAGATTTTTAGTAACCCCCTTAGGTATATTAATGATAAATTATTCAATCATTTCATACAATAATATAATGCAGCTTTTTGATTGGGCAGGTAATATATGGCCTTATTATGCATTTCCTTTTCAGGTTGTTTTTCCTTTATTTATTTTTTTCTATGCTAAATTATACAAAAAATATAGATAAAACAATGCATAATAATCTATTGCAATGTATAATTATTTATGATAAAATTCCTCTTAATATACTGCTTCTGGGGGTGAAGTAATGTCAATCGTTGTTCAAAAATATGGTGGAAGCTCTGTTGCTACTCCTGAAAGGATAAAAAAAGTTGCACAAAGCGTTATAGATAAGAAGAAACAAGGTAATGACGTCGTCGTAGTAATTTCAGCTATGGGCGATACTACTGATGAACTTATTGACCTTGCAAAGAAGATAACTGACCATCCCGATAAAAGGGAACTTGACGCTCTTTTGGCAACGGGAGAAATGGTTTCAAGCTCTCTGCTTGCCATGGCAATAAAATCAGAGGGATATGATGCAATTTCCATGAATGCGTTTCAAATAGAATTGTTAACCGATGGAACTCATGGTAAATCACTAATTGAAGATATTAATGAAGAAGCCATTTTATCGAGATTAAGCGAAGGCAAAATTGTTGTGGTAGCTGGATTTCAGGGAATTTCGATGGAGGGTGATATCACAACACTTGGAAGAGGTGGTTCAGACACCTCCGCAGTAGCTATCGCTGTTAAGTTAAATGGAATATGTGAAATTTATACAGATGTTGATGGGATATACAGCGTGGACCCAAGGCTTTATAAGGAAGCTAAAAAGATTGATGAGATTAGTTATGAAGAAATGCTTGAACTTTCAAGCCTTGGTGCACAGGTAATGCATTCAAGGTCGGTTGAACTTGCACAAAAATATGGAATTCCAATTTATGTTGGACTTAGCTGCAGCGATATTAAAGGAACATATATTAAGGGGGTTGAAGAAGTGGAAAACAAGCCAATTACAGGTATTGCAGTATCTGACAGCGATGTTGCGATAACTTTAAGAAATATAGAATTTGATACAAACCTTTTATCAGACATATTTGAGGCGGTTGCCAGCAAAAAAATAAACGTAGATATGATTAGCCAAACTGCCCCAATCAATGATTTAGTTAACATATCGTTTACCATACCAAAGGATGATTTAAGAGAATGTTTGAGCGTTATAAAGCCCTTTTATACAAAGGAAGATATAATAATCGATGAAGACATCACTAAATTTTCTGTTGTAGGGATTGGAATGAAAACCACTTCAGGAGTTGCCTCAAAGATTTTTAAGATTTTCAAGCAAAACGACATTGAGGTTAAGATGATTACAACTTCTGAGATAAGAATAACATGTGCAATTAAACAGGAAGATAAATTAAAAGCTGTCAATTTGGTTGCAAGGGAGTTTGGACTATAGTCCAAACTCCCTTTAACTTCAAACATCATTTCTTATTATATCCTCATAGGTTTCACGTCTTACAATAAGGCGGTGCTCGCCGTTGTTTACCAAAACAACAGCTGGTCTTGGAAGCCTATTATAATTGCTTGCCATGGAATAATTATAGGCACCTGTGCTTAAAACCACAAGTATATCTCCACTTTCAACCTTCGGAAGCATAATGTCTTTTATGAGTATATCTCCGGATTCACAGCATTTGCCTGAAATAGTTACTAACTCTTCCTCCAACTGAGTAATTTTATTTGCAATTAGGGCAAGGTATTTAGCCCCATAAAGCGGCGGTCTTGGATTGTCCGCCATGCCTCCATCTATGCTTATATATTTTCTTATATTAGGTATTTCCTTAATTGCTCCTATAGTGTATATAGTAAACCCAGCCTCGCCAACTATCCATCTTCCTGGTTCTATTATTACAACTGGTCTTTTTAAGTTTAGTCTGCTAAATTCCTTAATAACTGTCAAATTAATATCATCAGTGAAATAATTAATAAGTTTTCTTGAATCATCTTCGGTATAAAATATACCAAATCCTCCTCCAACGTTTATTTCGTCAATTTCATAATTAAATTCATCTTTTATATTCTTTATAAATTCAGCAAGCACTTTAACCTCTGTAATATAAATATCCTTTTGGTGAAGCTGCGAACCTATGTGTGCATGTATTCCCTTTAAATTCAAGAATGGGCTCTCAAGAACGTTCTTTACTGCATTTAGCGCCGCACCGTCATAAAGAGTAAATCCAAACTTTGAATCAACCTGCCCTGTTTTTATATAGTCGTGTGTATGCCCATCAATCCCTGGATTAACTCTGATTTGAATATCTATAGTCTTGTTCTTATGATTTAATATTTTATTTAAATTTTCGATTTCGAAGAAATTGTCAATAACAATTCGTCCAACTCCAAAATCAATTGCCATTTCAAGCTCTGATAATGATTTGTTATTGCCATGGAAAATTACTCTATCCATTGGAAAATCTACGGATTTAGCAGTGTATAGTTCCCCTCCAGATACAACATCAAGCCCTAATCCTTCCCTGTTTATTATTCTGCACATTTCCTTGTTTAAGAATGCCTTGCTTGCGTAAACTGCTCTGCCGCTGTATTTATCCATATGATTTTGCTTTATTTCTCTGCATCTTCTTATTATTTCAACCTCATCAACTACATACAAAGGCGTTCCATAGTTTTTTGCAAGCTTAACAGCATCGACATTTGAAATCGTTAAATTTCCTTTTTCATTTATAGCAAGCGAATTATACCCAAACATGTTGTCCTCCTTGTAAAATATTTTATGAATAATAATACATAATTTTTTATAATTTTTCAAGTATAAATTTAGGACGGCCTCAAAGTTGAGAACCGTCCCCAATCATATTTTAATACTATTGCCTCCGTCAGCCTTTGCCTCATACATGAGTTTGTCTGCCTTTTTGATAAGTTCTTCAATATTGCTTCCGTTTTCAGGATAGCTGCTAACTCCTATGCTTAAACTCGGGATTATTATTTTTCCGCTGAATTCAATAGGTTCGTTTAATACCGATAGCATTGCCTTCCCTCGTGCCATTATTTCATCCTTTTCATAATCACCAGTTAAAATTATTATAAATTCATCTCCACCTATTCTGGCAGGGACGTCGTCTTTTTGTAAAATATTTCTGATTCTTTTAGTAGTTTCAATTAGAATAATATCCCCGGCTTCATGACCAAAGCTGTCGTTTATATGTTTAAACTTGTCAAAATCAAGATATAGTAGCGCAAATTTTCTATCTTCATTAATCAGCTCTTCTATCTTATCAAGCAAAAATTTTCTATTATAAAAACCCGTTAAATAATCATGCGTTCCGTAATATTTAACTTTTTCCTCAGCCCTTTTCCTCTGCTCTATTTCTTCAAGCAGCCTGTTGTTTAAATTTGTAAGGTCAGAATTGTTTCTTAAGAGCTCATCGTTATTAAACATCAAATTATCGTTGGAACTTTTAAGTTTTTCATTTAATCTCGTCAATTCTTCTGTTTTTTCTTCAACAAGCCTCTTTAACTTTAAATTGTTATGTTTTAGTAGCAGTATAGTTATCAAAGCAATTGAAAGTGATGCAGCGAATAATATTATAAATCTGATAAATATTAGTTTTTTGTCAAAATAGTTTTCACCAAACCACTTAAAATATAGTGTATTATATAGACCATCTTTTCTTACTTTTCTCAATGTGCTATTTATTTCTTTTAATAATTCTTTGTTCCCCTTTTTAACTGCTATACAATAATCCAATGTTAACACAGGCTTCCCTACAATTTTTATTTTATCCTGCAAATCATATTTTTGAATCATGTATAGTCCAGCAAGCTTTTGACCTATAAATACATCTGCATAACCATTCTTCAAAAGATAAATTGCCTCTTTTTGTGTATCCTCTCTTATAACAAAAGCTCCATTTAATAGATGGCTGTATTCATCCATTGAACCTTTTTTTTGAATAACCACTCTTTTTTGTTTCAAATCCTTCAGGGATTTGATTTCATTTTCATCACTTCTTACAAACATAACCTGTTCATTAGTCAATATTGGATCAGAAAAATCATATTTTTTCATTCTTTCTTTTGTCTTTGTCATTCCTTGTATTGCGTCTACCTCTCCATCTTCAAGTGATTTTAACGCTTCATTCCATCTCAAAGGTATGAATTTAACCGAAGTTTCAGAATTAAGCTCAATAGCCTTCATAATATCAACATTAAAACCAACATAATTCCCCACTTCATCTATATATTCAAATGGGGGAAGATTGTAATCTCCGGCTACTTTTATCACTCTGTGGTCAGCTCTAACATTGCTAAATATCATTAAAAACTGCAAAATCAAAAGGAATGCAATTCTTATCAATTAAATTACCCCGCAATCAAGAATATTTAATTAATTATATCAATTACTATTATATCGTGTCAAATTTAATCGAATTTTGCTGTATATATAATTGCATTTTTCAAAAAATATTATTAGTCATTGTGGAGGTGATTCAATGAAAGATAACAACCCTGATCTGAAAAACCCTATATCTATACTTCCAGAAGACAAATACATCAATGTTTTATACGACCAAAATTCAAGAGCAATAATACCAAAGGAGTTAAGTCAGATGTCGGAGCTTGGTCCTATAGGATTTGCTTTGATGAATATGGGGAAAAGACCTTTGACAGAGGATATTGACAAACGTTATTAACCTAACTAAATAATGTCAAAAATTAAATAAAAATTATGAAAATAATCCATAATTATCTTTTAAAAATTATTTTCCTTTGCTATAATATAAGAAAATATAATATTGAATAATAAAAATTATTATGTCTAAACTAAAATTTAGATAAGAAAAAGGAGGTCGAATTATGCCAAGAAAAACTCAAACTATGGACGGCAATACCGCTGCCGCTTATATATCCTATGCCTTTACTGAAGTTGCAGCAATATACCCTATTACTCCATCTTCAACTATGGCAGAACTTGTAGATGAGTGGTCAGCGAAGGGCAAAACAAATATCTTTGGTCAAAGGGTGAGAGTCGTTGAAATGCAGTCAGAAGCAGGTGCAGCTGGTGCAGTTCACGGTTCGCTTCAAGGTGGTGCATTGACTACTACATATACCGCTTCACAGGGATTACTTCTTATGATTCCTAATATGTATAAGATAGCCGGAGAGCTTCTCCCTGGTGTATTCCATGTAAGCGCAAGAGCTATAGCTGCTCATGCTCTATCAATATTCGGTGACCACCAGGATGTTATGGCGGCAAGACAAACTGGATTTGCATTGCTTGCTTCATCAAATCCACAGGAAGTTATTGACCTTGGTGCTGTTGCTCACCTTACAGCAATTAAATCAAGAGTTCCATTCCTTCATTTCTTTGATGGATTTAGAACTTCACACGAAGTTAAGAGAGTTGAACTTCTTGAATACGAAGAACTTGAAAAACTAATTGACAAGGAAGCATTAAAGCAATTTAGAAATAGAGCGCTAAATCCAGAACACCCAGTTACAAGGGGAACTGCTCAAAACCCAGACATCTACTTCCAAGGAAGAGAAGCTGCTAATAAATATTATGAGGCTGTTCCAGACCTTGTAAACGATTATATGAAGGAAATAAACAAGTTAACAGGAAGAGATTACAAGCCATTTAACTACTATGGACATCCACAGGCTGAAAATATAATAATTGCTATGGGTTCTGTTACTGATACAATAGAAGAAGTTGTTGACAATTTAAATTCAAGCGGAGAAAAGGTTGGTGTTCTAAAGGTTCATCTATACAGACCATTCTCAGCTAAATACTTCTTTGATGTATTGCCAAAGACAGTTAAGAGAATAGCTGTTCTTGACAGAACTAAAGAGCCAGGTTCACTTGGCGAACCATTATATCTTGACGTTGTTAAATTGTTCTACAACGAAGAACAAAAGCCATTGATAATCGGTGGAAGATATGGACTTGGTTCAAAGGATACAACACCAGCACAGATACTTGCTGTTTTTGAAAACTTAAGAGCTGATAATCCAAAGAACAACTTCACAATAGGTATAGTTGATGATGTAACTCATACATCACTTCCTGTTGGAGAAGACGTTGATACAACTCCTAAGGGAACAATCAGCTGCAAGTTCTTTGGTCTTGGTTCCGACGGAACAGTTGGTGCTAATAAGCAGGCTATAAAGATTATTGGTGACCATACTAATCTTTATGTTCAAGCTTACTTCTCATACGACAGTAAAAAATCCGGTGGTTCAACTGTATCCCACTTAAGATTTGGCAAGGAGCCAATTAAGGCTCCATACTTAGTAAACACTGCAGATTATATAGCATGCCACAATAGTTCCTATGTATATCAATTCGATTTACTAAAGGGACTTAAAAAAGGCGGAACATTTGTGTTAAACTGCCCATGGAGCGTTGAAGAGTTACACGAAAAATTGCCAGCATTTATGAGAAGATATATAGCACAGAACAACATCAATTTCTATATAGTTGATGCAGTTAAGATTGCTCAGAGCATAGGACTTGGCGGAAGAATAAACATGGTTATGCAATCAGTGTTCTTCAAGTTATCAAATGTTATTCCAATAGAAGATGCTATTAAATACCTCAAGGAATCAATAGAAAAGACTTATGGTAAGAAGGGTGCGAACATCGTTGAAATGAACCATAAGGCAGTTGACCTTGGAATTGAAAATATAGTTAAGGTTGATGTCCCAGCAGATTGGGCAAATGCTTCAGATGAAAAAGTTGAAACTAAGGATGAACCAGACTTTATAAAGAATGTATTAAGGCCAATGTCAAGGCTTGAAGGTGACAACCTTCCAGTTAGCACATTTGTTGGTGCTGAGGACGGAACATTCCCTAACGGTTCAACTGCATATGAAAAGCGTGGTATAGCTGTAATGGTGCCAGAATGG
Source organism: Caloramator mitchellensis (assembly GCF_001440545.1). NCBI lineage: Bacteria > Bacillati > Bacillota > Clostridia > Eubacteriales > Clostridiaceae > Caloramator > Caloramator mitchellensis. Next base: position 58,728 of record NZ_LKHP01000003.1, on the reverse strand, counting down.
CAAATAGATAAATGTATACAATGTAATCAATGTTCAATGGTATGTCCACATGCCGTTATCAGACCTTTGCTTCTCGATGCTGAAGAAGTTAAGAGAGCTCCTGAAACATTTAAGACAAAGCAAGCAATGGGTAAGGGATTTGAAAATCTTCAATACAGAATTCAAATTAGCCCATACGACTGCACAGGCTGCGGCAACTGTGCTGATATATGTCCAGCCCCAGGAAAGGCTCTTATTATGAGACCTGCTGAAGAACAATTTGAAAAGGAATCAGCAAATTGGGAATTTGGAACTACAGTTACTTATAAGGATAACCTAATGGATAAGAAGACTTTAAAGGGCAGCCAGTTTGCACAACCATTATTCGAATTCTCAGGTGCATGCCCAGGTTGCGGAGAAACTCCATACGTCAAGTTAATAACTCAGCTATTTGGAGATAGAATGATTATAGCAAACGCTACAGGATGTTCATCAATCTACGGTGGAAGCGCTCCATCAACTCCATATACAAAGAATGCGCTTGGTAAAGGACCTGCTTGGGCTAACTCACTATTCGAGGACAACGCTGAATATGGCTTTGGTATAGCAATGGCTTACGCTCAAACAAGGGATAAGATTGCTGAATTGATGCAGCAGGCATTGAACGAAAATATTGCCGAACCTTTCAAGGGCGCATTCGAGGAATGGCTAAAGTCTAAGAACAATGGAGAACTTTCAAAGGTTGCTGCTAACAAAGTAAAACAAGCGTTTGAAGAAGCAAGCTTTAAGGGAAATACAGTTCTTGAAGAGATTTACGATAGAAAAGACTATCTTGTTAAACCATCTATATGGATACTTGGAGGAGACGGATGGGCATACGACATCGGATTTGGCGGACTTGACCATGTAATAGCTCAGGGTGTAGATGTAAATATACTTGTTCTTGACACAGAAGTTTATTCAAATACTGGAGGTCAATCTTCAAAATCAACTCCAACGGCTGCTGTTGCTAAATTCGCTGCTGCTGGAAAGAATATTAGAAAGAAGGACCTCGGCATGATTGCAATGAGCTATGGTTATGTTTACACTGCACAGGTTGCACTCGGTGCAAACATGAACCAGACTATGAAGGCATTTACGGAAGCTGAAAACTATAACGGACCTTCATTGATTATTGCTTACTCACCATGTATTAACCATGGTATTAAGACAGGTATGGGAACAACAATTAATCAAGAAAAGAAGGCTGTTGAGGCTGGATACTGGCATCTATACAGATACAATCCAGAACTTAAGGAACAAGGCAAGAATCCGTTTACACTCGACTCAAAGGAACCAACTGCAAGCTTCAAGGACTTCTTAATGGGAGAAATAAGATATGCTTCGTTAATAAACGCATTCCCAGAAAGGGCAAACGAGCTGTTTGAAGTTGCAGAAAAGAATGCAAAGGAAAGATACGAAAACTACAAAAGGCTTGCATCGTATCAATATTAATAAAAAATAATCCCCAGTTTGGGGATTATTTTTTATTTTCTTCTACATATTCTTTAGCATTTTCAACATCAATAATGTCTGGAAAAGGAACATTAGATTCCGGCTTTGTTCCCTTTATATTCGCCCAGGCTGCAGTTTCGTGCTTTTCAACAGCCGGCCTTTTAAAAAATCCCTTTAGTTTATCCTTCCACATAGCTTTCCCTCCCTCAATAATAGTATTTGCAATTTTAATTTTGTTAAACAAATTAGTAATATTTTTAAACTTTCAATATTAAACATATAATAAGAAATTTAATGGAGGTTTTGCTATGAAAAGGCTTTACATGATAGCCTTTATACTTGTATTGATAGGTGCTATAAACTGGGGACTTGTAGGATTTTTGAAGTTTGACCTTGTAGCAGCACTTTTAGGGGCTGAAACACTGCTTTCAAGAATTGTTTATGCGCTTGTTGGCTTATCAGGGCTTTTTGTAATTTATCACGACCTTATTAAAAAATAAATCATCAATAAAACCCCATGATTTGTTATCATGGGGTTTTATTAAATCACCTTGCTAAAATAGAATTTATCTTGTCAATAGTTGCCTTTCCTACTATTCCTAAGGAAGGCAATTTGTTTGCCTTTTGAAATGCCTTCACTGCTGTTTCGGTTGCTGGCCCAAACTTTGTTGTAGGAGTGTTTATCTTCAAATAACCAAGTTTAATAAGTGCCCTTTGAAGTTCCTTTACATCTTCTCCTACTGCTCCCCTTTTAAGCGTTCTTGTGTATATTAATTTACCAATTTTTGTTTGGCTGTTGGTTGTGTTTCCCCTTGAAGGTGTTTGAGTATTTGAAGCCACCCTTGGAAGAAGTATATTTATCTTATCAATTGTAGCCCTTCCAACTATTCCTAAGGAAGGCAATTTATTTGCCTTTTGAAAGGCCTTCACCGCTGTTTCGGTTGCTGGCCCAAACTTTGTTGTAGGAGTAGTAATCTTCAGATAGCCAAGTTTAATAAGTGCCTTTTGAAGTTCCTTTACATCTTCTCCTACTGCTCCCCTTTTAAGCGTTCTTGTGTATTTAAGTAGGCTAATGGTATCTATAGGCTTAACTGGTTCTTCAATTTTACTCTCGCTAGGTTTAGTTTCAATCTTTTGGACACTAAAATTCAATTCCTTATAATCATCATATTCATTGCTGCTCAATTTATCCTTTATTTTAACAATTAGTTTATATTCTCCATCTTCTGTTGGCGTAAATTCAAAAATATTGCTGTCGCTCTTTTTACTCTGAATTAGTTTTTCCTCTTTAAAAATATCAAAAGTATATTCGCATCCTAATACCGAACCATTCAGCTTTTCAACATTTAGGCTTACCTTGTTCCCTACAATAGCTTTATCCGTAGTCAAAGAAATGTTCTTAATAGCAGCTGGTTGATATACGTTGATTTTCTTGCTTATAAATTTTTCATATTCATTATTTGAACCTTGATATTTTATATATAATATAGCTTCATATTCACCTTCTCTGTCAGGAACAAAGTTATATGTCAAATTATTGCTAAAACCGCTGTCGGACAAAATTTCTCCCATGCGTTTAATTTGTAATTTAAAATCATATAACTCAATGTTTGACATAGCACTTACCGTTATATCAACTGCTTGTCCTACAAACGCAAATTCTTTTGACAAATTAAAGTCAAAATCCTTAACCTGAGCAAATGCTAATCTTTTATTGTTATCATACTGTTCGTAGTATTTTAAAATTGACTCAACTACTTTAGTAGAAATGCTACTCTGCATAGTAGGGTCCAAAAGCTTTTGCCTTTCTTCTGGGTTTGTTATAAATCCAAGTTCAAGCAAAACCGATGGAGTGTTTGTGTATTTTGTTACGTAAAGATTTGAATCCTTTGCCCCTCTATTTTTAAAACCTAATGAAGCTAAATTGTTTACGATTGTTTCAGCAATTTTCTTGCTCTCTATTGCCTGCCATGGTGTTTTGCTGAGGATAATACTAACCTTGCTCTTTTCAAGTTTAACCTCCTGTCTGTCAACAATAAAATATACGTATTCAGCCCCATCGATTATTTCTTCCCTGACATATTGATATTTATTTCCTAAATACTCTACATATCTGTCATCTGTTATATATGGTCTTGATGTGCTGTAAAAAGTTTCAACACCGCTTACTGTGGTATTTGTATTTGCATTATTGTGTATGCTTATAAAAAGGTCTGGATTTATTGAGTTGGATTTGCTTGTTCTATCCTGAAGCGCAACGTATACATCCTCTTCAGGCAGTCTTGTAAACAACACCTCTGCCCCATAGGCTGTCAATAGTTCAGCTATTTTTCTTGCAAACGAATTATTTAAATCCTTTTCCCTAACATTTCCTGCAACCGCCCCCGGGTCGCTTCCTCCATGACCTGGGTCGATTACTATTTTTTTACCCGTCAAAACTCCAGCAAAAACTATATTTATATTAAAAGTAATGAGCAATATGACACTAACTATCCAAATTTTAAATTTCAATAGTCCCACCCCGATTAATTTATTTTGAAAAAAGATGTGAAGATAATTAGATTATACAATATTTTGACAACATATGATATATAAATTAGACGAAAAAGATAAAAAAATGTTTCAAGATTTTAAAAATCTTGAAACATTTTTTTGCTTTTATTTATACATCATAATACATTTGAAATTCCATTGGAGTCGGAACAGGGTTTATCTTAACCAGTTCTTTATTGTATTTATAATTTATCCAACTATCAATAAATTGCTTTGTAAATACTCCGCCCCTTAAAAGATATCCATAATCACCCTTTAATGCATCAAGTGCCTCATCAAGTGATTTTGGAAGTCCTTTAATTTTTTTCTTTTCTTCTTCTGAAAGGTCGTAAATGTTTACATCATAAGGCCCATATTCTTCCTTAACAGGGTCTATTTTATTAATTATACCATCTATTCCAGCCATCAATAGTGCTGAAAAGGCAAGGTATGGATTGCAGGTTCCATCGGATGACCTGAATTCAAATCTCTTCTTTTCAGGATTTTTAGCATATCCCGGTATCCTTATTACAGAGCTTCTGTTAGATGTAGCAAAGCAAATTGAAACAGGAGCCTCAAATCCTGGAACTAATCTTTTATATGAATTTGTGCTCGGGTTTGTAAATGCTAAAAGCGATGGCGCATGTTTTAGCACTCCACCTATGAAGAACATGGCTTCTTTGCTCAAACCTGAATATCCATTTTCATCAAAGAATATATTGTGTCCATCCTTTTTCAGGAGCATATGAACGTGCATTCCGCTTCCCGCTTCACCGTAAATAGGCTTTGGCATAAAAGTTGCTGTTTTTCCATGAAGCATCGCAGTATTTTTTATAACATATTTTGCAAGCAATGTTGCGTCAGCCATTTTAAGCATTTCGCCAAGTTCCACTTCTATCTCAACCTGAGCTGCTGAGCCTACTTCGTGGTGATGATATTTAACAGGAACACCCATCTCTTCAAGCCTTAAGCACATATCGCTTCGCAAATCGTTTGTGCTATCGTATGGAAGTCCTGCGTGGTATCCTCCCTGGAAACGAACTTTATAGCCTTGATTGTTTTCTGCGCTTGTATTCCAATGGGCCTCAAAACAATCTATATCTACTGCCTGTCTATTGCTATCAACATTATAGCTGATATGGTCAAACACATAAAATTCATATTCAGGCCCTACTATAAACTCATCGGCTATATTTGACTCCTTTAAGAATTTTTCAGCCTTTTCTGCAATATATCTTGGGTCTCCTTCAAATCTATCAAATTTTTTATTAATCTCATAAATATTTGCAATCATGCTTACAGTCGGAACTTCGCAGTATGGGTCGACAAATGCAGTTGTCAAATCAGGAATAAAAACCATGTCGCTGCTTTCGATGACAGCATAGCCATAGCTTGAACCATCAAATCCTATTCCATCAGTAAATACCTTTTCGCTTAGCCTTGAGGCAGGAATGGATAGGTGATTCCACTTTCCTGAAATAGTAACTATTTTGAAATCAATCATTTTGATTTCGTTCTCTTGAATAAATTCTTTCAAATCATCATATGTTTTGAACATAAAATTTCACCCCCATACCACAAGTATAATGCTAAAATTTCAAAATTTCAACAATTTTCTTAAAATTTTAGTTGTATAATGTATCTATCTCAAAAACTTTAAATATTAACCCCATGAATGATTTCCAAAGCTTTGCTCATTTCACCAATACACTTTAGCTTTTCTTTGTCTTCAAAAGCCTAAAGCTAAGTGTTGCTAAGGTTAATGAGGGGTGCCTTTTTAATTCATTCATGGGGCAAAAAATTAAATCTATTATATGAATTTATTTAAATATGGTAGGCAACAGATACCTTATTTATTAAATATTATCGACTCATTGATGCTTTTTAAATCGTTGCAGCCTGTTAAAATCATCGCCGATTTTAATTCGTTTGCTATTTTATCCACATAAAGCCTAACGCCTTCAGCACCGCCGCCAAAGGATGCAGTTACAAACGGTCTGCCAATTAATACGGCATCGGCGCCAAGCGCAAGCATCTTTAAAACATCGACACCGCTTCTAACTCCACCATCAGCTAATATCGTTATTTTGCCCTTAACTGCCTTTGCAATTTCAGGAAGAACTTCAGCAACACCAGGGGTGTGGTCCAATACTCTTCCTCCGTGGTTTGACACAACAATTGCAGAAGCGCCTGCTTCTACTGCAAGGTAAGCGTCTTCAACAGTCATTATTCCCTTTAATATGAATGGCAGTTTTGTGCTATTTACAAGCTCCTTTATTTCATCAAGAGTCTTTGGGCCTACTGGTTTTCCATGAAGAGCAAGGGTTATAAGCCCTGCTGCGTCTATATCAACACCTACTGCAAATACTCCTGCTTCTTCAGCCATTCTTATTTTATTTATTACATTCTTATTCTCCCATGGTTTAATTATAGCTATACCTTCGCCTCCTGCCTTGCTAAGCTCCTCAAGGTTAGTTGGAAGGAATGCGTCAACAGCAGTATCACCTACCATTGGATAAATGCCAGCATCAAGGCATCCTTTTATTACCCAGGAAATATATTCTCTTTCTGTAAACTTGCCACCCATATTTAGAGTTGTTCCTGAAACTGGAGCAGCAAGAACAGGAACTCTTAGTTTCTTGCCAAAAAGCTCAATTGAGGTGTCAGGATTCTTAGCATCATGTATAAGCCTCATGTTTAGCTTTACTTTTTTTAGCGACTCATAATTTTCAATGAAGGCTGAACCAGTAATACTTCCTCCCATTCCAGGAACTTCTCCTGCACAAACAACCCCATTGCACTCCCGGCAAACTCTGCAGCTTCCATTTAAGTTTTCTCGTGCTGTCTTTAGCATTTCTTTATAGTCCATTTTTTCTCCCCCTATCAAATTCTATGTGATTCTATTATTTGACCATTTTCTATGTTTATGAAATTAATTTGTCCATCCTCATAAATCGCTATGCTTGGTTGCCCATCTCCCTTTGGAATTGATACGCTGCCTGGATTTATATATGTAATTCCATTTATCTTCTCGAACTTTCTAACATGTGTATGCCCTGTAACTACTAAATTGGCATTATAGGACTTTGCTAAATTTTCAAGCCCTGCCTCGTCATGATTGTGTCCGTGTAAAGTTATTATTCTAATCCCGTCCTTTTCATAATATATAACTGGCATGAGTGAAAACCCTAAAACCATTTCATCCACTTCTGCATCGCAGTTTCCCTTTGCGATGAGTATTTTTGTATTTTTAATCTCATCCGCAAGTGGCAGTGGGTTGTATCCTTCCATAATAGGATTTCTTGGACCATGATATAATATATCACCAGCACATAAAATGGCGTCGGCATCCTTTAGGTATTTTAGAGCCATATTAAATTTTTCAGGATAACCGTGAATATCGCTTATAAACCCAATCTTCATAATATCACTCCCCTTTTATTTTGCTCATTATGATAATATTATGATACTTCCCATTTCTATAATACCTGTCTCTCAGCATTCCTTCAACTACAAATCCAAATTTATTATACAGCTCAATCGCAGTTTTATTTTCTTCAGATACTCTAAGGTGTATAAGATGCATGTTCATATCGTTGAAAATAAAATCAATAACTACGCTAAGCGCATCCTTTGCATAACCTTTCCCTCTGAAATTTTTATCATATATTGCAATTCCTATTTCACAATTTCTATATTCCCATTTTATATTGTCTATTATTATTAGCCCTATCGGCTTTCTGTCTTCATTTTCAATTATAAAAACTTTTTTATTATGCTCTTCTCCTTCAAGCGTAAAATTATCGCAGTATCTCTTGGAAATAGGATAAATAATATCAAGGTGTTCGTTTGTTTCTCTATCGTTGAGCCAAGCTGATAATATTCTGGCATCTTCCATTTCAATTGCTCTTATATAGGTTTTGTTTCCCTTTAACATCACAAGTCGGAATCCCGACCTTCACCCCGCTTTCCTTAAATATCAATTCATTATCTCAACTGGTAATTTATGTTGAACTTTAATTAAAACATATGAATATTATACCATATTTTGAAACTTTAATTAGCCTTTTATTAAATACAATTAAAGTAATTTTGCTATCATTAATAGAGCCTCAAAAATCTAAAGGCGGCATTTTAATGATAAAATGAGCCCCACAAATTTGTGAGGCTCTGAAGCATTACTTATTCTTTCTTATATACATATATATAGGTGCACCAATTACGGTAACTCCTATTCCAAGAAGTGCTCTTGATGGGCTTGCTGTTATTGTGCTGAAAAGTATAAATATACCGCCTGCAATTCCTATTATTGGAACGATTGGGTATAGTGGAACTGTATATGGTCTTTTGAGGTGCTTAAACTTCTTTCTAAGAATGAATACACCTGCTACAGCCATAGTAAAGAATATCCATAATACAAATACAACTAAATCAGTTAAAGTGTCGAAAGAACCTGTCATTATATATACTACACCAACAACAAAAAGATAAATTATTGAATTTATTGGCGTTCCTGATTTTTCATTTAGCTTTGAGAAGAATCCCTTGAAAGGAAGCAATCCTTCCTCCGCCATAGCATAGGGAACTCTTGATGCAGTCAATATATATCCGTTTAATGCACCAAATATTGAGACTAATATTCCAAGGGATATAAATGATGCACCAAAATTTCCAAACATAACAACTGCTGCGTCCGATGCTGCCTTTTTAGAAGCAACAACCTGGTCAAAAGGTAATACATTCAATACTGCAAGGTTGACTGATAAATAAGCTACTAAAACAAGTCCAAGCCCTAATATTATTGCCTTTGGTAGGTCCTTTGCAGGGTTTTTTAATTCTCCAGCTATATTTCCTACGTTAATCCATCCGTCATAGGCCCAAAGCGTTCCAAGTATTGCAAGACCAAATCCTCCTGCTGTGCTTGTGCTTGAAACCATTGGAGTAAATCCATGAGCCGTTCCCTTTATAAGTCCGAAAATAGCAATTACAAATATAGGAACTAATTTGCCAATTGTTGCAACTGTTTGTATTTTGCCTCCAAACTTAGTCGAAATAACATTTGCTGCTGCTAAGAAGAACAATATGAATATAGCAAGCAGTTTTTGCTGCATTTCTGTCATTGGGATAAATGTTGTAGCCTGTGTTGCGAATATAATAGCAAGAGCTGCAAGTGAGCCTGGGAAGTAAACTGTTATCTGCACCCATCCTAAAAGGTATGCCCAGAAATCACCGTATAATTCCTTTAGATATGCGTAAAGCCCGCCTGTTTTTGGTATTGCTGCTGCAATCTCTGCAACTGTAAGCCCTGCTGCAATCGTTATAACCCCTCCAACTACCCAAGCAAGTATTCCAAGCCCTGGTGCTCCAGCGTTTTTAGCAACTATCGCTGGCTTAAAGAATATACCAGAGCCAATTACTACACCAATAACTATTGCTATTGCTTCAAGTAGTCCTAACTCCTTTTTTAACTCCTTCTTTTCTTCAACGTATTCAAGTTTTCTTGCCTCCAATTAACTCATCCTTTCTACTATATCCTTTATTGCAGCAACGTCAGTTTCATCAATTACTTCTACCCCGTTTTTTATTAGTAGTTCAGAAGTTATCCCATTTCCATCAATAAGTCTTCCCTCAAATGTTCCATCGTAAATTTTTCCACTTCCGCAGGATGGGCTCTTGGCCTTTAAAATTGCAGCTTTACAATTAAACGTTCTTGCTATATTTAAAGTTTCATAGGCTCCTTTTACAAAAAATCTTGTTACATCCTCTCCCTTTTTGTTAATAACCTTTGCCTTTCCCTCCAATACATCCTTTGCGCTTCCACCCACTATCTCAGATGGATGCCTTGGGGTAGACATACCTCCAAGCTGCTCTGGACATACTGGGACTAACTTGCCCTGTTTTAACAATTCATATATGTATTCATTTAAATTGTTGTTTCCGTCGTATTTACAATTTACACCGCAAAGGCATGCACTAACTAAAATCATACTGCAACACCTCTTTAAAAATTCAAACAAGTCATAATTATATAACAAAAATCCACTATTGTAAATAGGGCTGCCGCAAAACTGGCTAACCCTTATTATAGGATTTAACTTTTTTGAGCCTCATGAAATGATTTCAAAAGGCGCCTCTCATGAACCTTAGTAACTCTTGCTTTTCGACTTTTCAAAAGGCCGTAATTCTGCTCAGGACGAGCAGAGCCGCGTGGCCTACAGGACGTAGGCTCACGCGGGTAGGCCTTTTGAAAACAAAGAAAAGCTTAGAGTTACTTAGGTTTTTGAGTGAAGCCAAGGAAATCATTCATGAGGCTCTAGATTTAATCTAATTTAAGGTTTGGCTTGTTTTGCGGCAGCCTGCAGCCTGACTTTTATTTTAATTCAACGACAGTAACACCGCTGCCTCCTTCGTTGAAATCTCCAATCCTAAAGCTCTTTACATATGGATGATTCCTAAGTTCCCTTTGAATTCCTTCTCTTAATGCTCCGGTTCCTTTTCCATGAATAATGGTTATTTTGTTTATCCCTGATAAATATGCATCATCGAGGTATTTATCAAGATTATACATTGCTTCATCTATTGTCTGACCCCTAAGGTCGATTGTGCTTGAAATGTTTTGTGCCTTTTCCTTGATTATCTTTGTGGTTCCAAGTTTGGCTGCTTCTTTTTTGCTCTTCTCTTCCCTTAATAATTTATTTAGAGGAACATTAAGCTTCATAACACCTATTTGAACCTGGACCTCACCTTTGCTGTCCGGCATGGTCAATACAGTTCCCTTTGCCTGAACGGTTGATACAAAAACTTCTTCACCAATTTTTACTTCCTCAACCGGCTGCATGCCTGCCCTCATTACCATTTCATCATCGTTTGATTGAGTCTTTGTAATCCTTTCGTTAAGCTTTCTTCTTGCTTCTTCAGCTTCTTTAATTGAGGCAGCGTCGACAGCTTTTTTTCTAAGTTCATTAAGTTCCCTGACTATTGCATCAGCCTCTTCCTTTGCCTGTCTTAAAATCCTTCTTGCTTCTTCCTGTGCCTTTTTAATTTCCTTTTCCCTTTGCAAATCAAGTTTGTATTTTCTTTCTGAGTAGTCCTTTTTTAGCTCCTGCGCTTCTCTTTTTATCCTATCTATCTCGTCCAGCTCACGTTCAACAAGCATAGTCTTGTTTTGAAGGGCTTGTATGACATCCTCGAATTTAGCAACGTCCTTTGAAATAAATCCCCTTGCCTTTTCAATAATATGTTCATCTAACCCAAGCCTTTTTGAAATTTCAAGCGCATTTGATTTTCCAGGAATGCCTATAAGCAGCCTATACGTTGGCCTTAAAGTTTCAACATCGAATTCAACGCTGGCGTTTTCAAAACCCTGCTTTTCCATGGCAAAAACCTTTATTTCACTGTAATGCGTAGTTGCAACAAGCTTTGCTCCCTTATCGTAGAAATATTCAAGAAGGGACATTGCAAGTGCCGCACCTTCGACAGGGTCTGTTCCAGCACCTAGCTCATCCACAAGAACTAGTGATTTTTCGTTTACATCGTTTACGATGTTTATTATATTCTTCATGTGGGATGAGAATGTTGAAAGGTTTTGTTCAATGCTCTGTTCATCCCCAATATCTGCATAAATCTTTTCAAATGTAGAAACCTGCGAGCCATCGTTACATGGGATTGCAAGCCCGGACATCGCCATAAGGGTCAAAAGCCCTGTGGTTTTTAATGTTACTGTCTTACCACCTGTGTTTGGCCCTGTTATAACCAGCGCCTTATAGTTCTGCCCAAGCCTTATATCTATTGGAACTACCTTATCCTTATCGATAAGAGGGTGCCTTGCTCTTTTAAAATTTATTATTCCCTTGTCGTTAACCTCAGGAATAGAGCATTCAAAATCAAGCCCAAATTTTGCCTTTGCCATTAAAAAGTCAAGGTATGCAATGTTTTCGTTGTCATAGTTAAGTTCATCGGCATTTTGGCTTACCTTTTCAGAGAGCTCGCTCAAAATTCTTTCAATTTCAGCTTTCTCCTTAAGTTCAAGTTCCTTAATCTCGTTGTTTAGTTCAACAACCGGCATAGGCTCAATAAAAAGGGTGGAACCGCTGGAGGACTGGTCATGAACAAGCCCCGGGACGCTTCCCTTAAACTCTGCCCTAACAGGAATTACATATCTACCATTTCGCATCGTAATAATCGGGTCCTGTAGATATTTAGAGTATCCATGTAGCATGGATTGTAGCTTTTCTTTTATCCTTAAATTTTTGTCCTTAATAGCACGTCTTATGCTGTATAGTTTTTCGCTTGCCCTATCGCTTATTTCCTCTTCGCTGATAACTACCCTTTCTATATCATCCTGCAGATGCTTTATATAAATTAGACCTTCTATTATTTCGTTTATAATTGGGTAGTTTTCTCTTTTTGCACCGTCTGAAAAGAAAGTTTTCAGCCTTTTGGTAACCCTTAAAACATCAGCAACCTTTAATAGTTCTCCTGGATTTAATACAAACCCCATATTTGCTCTTCTTACCGTTTCGCTTATATCCTTAACGCCTTCTAATGGCAGACTCCCCCATTTTAATACTATTTCATAGCTCTCCTTAGTCTCATCCAGCCTTTCAATAACCTCGCGTATATTTGAAGAAGGCATCAATTCCAAGCACATCTTTTTTCCAAGGTTTGAAACTGCTCTATCAGAAAGCATTTTAATTATCTTATCAAATTCAAGTATCCTAAATGTCTTTTCATTCATAAAATCAACTCCTTATTGAACCCCTCTATAGAAATGTCCCTTTGTTATGTCATTTTTATTCTTCTCTAATATACCTATTGCTAATTGGCTAAGTGTAAAATCTCCTTTAATTCCTCTTGATATTGCATCCTTATAAGCTGAAACTATATTTTTAACATCATGTGCATCCTCGTCTAAAAACTCAAGAACCCAGTAGTCGCTATTAAGACTTAAAAGGTCCTTTATATGTTCAAGCACTATAGTTTTTTTTGAATTATATATATGGCTTCTGCAATATATATCAGTAGCTATTGGGAATTTCTCGCCCATCCTATCCTTTAAATAGTGTATTTTGTTATTGCATACATTCGGACATGTTTCCCTATTATATCCTTTGCTGCTTCCAATTGGGCAGTATCTGCTGACCATAAGTTTTGTTCTTCCATAGACGGTTATCATAGTATTGCCTTTTGTGTTCTCAATAAGATTTTTAATTTCTTTAATGTTTAATTCATAAGATATAAGTGCCGCTTTATTTTCAAACAAATCAACAGAAAAAGAATTGAATATATTAAAGCCCTTATCAAGGTAAACATCATATTCTATTTCTTTAAGCGCTTTATAAAAGCCTATGTTTCCGCACAGAGCACAATTGAAACCTTTACTTTTAAGCTCTTTTGCTCTTTGTTTTAGGGCATCGAATTCTTCGATTATAATTTCTGAAAAGTAAGGGGCTATTTTTTCTTTGTGCTGTATAAGGCCTTCTATATCTTTGCTGTTTATTCTTAATCTGTCTCCTCCAAAGAATACAATATCTGCACCCGCTTCTATTGCTGCTCTTGCAACATCTATTCTGCCGGTTTTAACTGCAACCTTTGGGATGATTTCCTTTTTATTTTTAGAAAAGTTAATATTTATATCAACCCTTTGCTTTTTGTTTTGAAGTTTATCTAACAGCTTTTCAATGGCGCTGCGTCTTAATTCGTTTATCTGTGATATAGGAATCATCAGACCCTCTTGCATTTCCACTTCCAAATCTTCAAAATAAAACGGCGTATCCTTGGTCTTTGATAGGGATTCAATCACCTTTTCCCTTGTTGTAGGCTTTGATATTGCCCTTTGAGGTGCTTCGCCTAAAACTTTAACCTCTACGTCGTCTTTTTTAATGGTCAGCACCACTTTCTCTAAGTCTGCTTTAAAACAACCATTTATAGGGACCTTTTTTATGCACTTTCCTTCAAAGCTCTCCCTTGCCCTTTCAATGAGCTTTATATCCTGGGTTTTATATATTTTATCTCCCTTTTTAGCCTCTTCAAAGTATATCTTAACCTCATCACCCCTGTTGGCTGATTCTACTTCTTTTCCGTTCTTATATATCTTATTCACTGGAACTCCTTTGCCGGTTCCAAATATTTCAATTCCATCGCCTAAGTTCAATTTATCTTCAAGTTTGATTATAACGAATTTCCCCTTTTTGTCCAAAACCTTTCCAAGTGCTGTTCCCCAATTTTTTGGGTTTTGGTAGCTCATCATTTCTGGCCCCTGATTTTCAAACAAATATGCAGTTGTAAATCCACCTCTGTTGAAAATGCTCATTATGTTTTTCTTATCTTCTTCATCTAAACCATTATCGATTGCTTTTCTGTAGGAAGATACAACTGTTGCAACGTATTCCGGTCTTTTCATTCTACCTTCAATTTTTAAAGACTTTACCCCTGCCTTTATAAGTTTATCTATATGTTCAATAGTCCATAAATCCTTAGGACTTAATATATAGCTTTTTTCGCCACCTTCGAGGGAATATTGCATTCTGCAAGGCTGTGCACAGCGCCCTCTGTTGCCGCTTCTTCCGCCTATCATACTGCTAAAAAGGCATTGTCCTGAAAAGCAAATACAAAGGGCTCCGTGGATGAACACTTCAATCTCGGCCTGCGTGTTTTTGCATATATATTCTATTTCACTAAGGCTAAGTTCCCTCGCAAGAACCACCCTTTTAACTCCTAATGAGTAGAGATGATTTACGCCATCTAAGTTGTTGACGCTCATTTGTGTGCTGGCGTGGACCTCAAATTCAGGAAGTATTTCCTTTAATAATTTTAAAAAACCAATGTCCTGGACTATAATCGCGTCTACCCCTGATTCATATAAAAAGGCAGCGTAATTAAGGGCATCATTAAGCTCCTCATTTTTCAAAAGAGTATTTAAAGTTACATAAACCTTAACATCATAAGCATGGCTAAATCTAACTGCATCTATTATTTCCTGTCTATCAAAATTTCCAGCATACTGCCTTGCTGAAAATTCTTTTCCTCCAATATAAACAGCATTTGCTCCATTTATTACTGCAGCCTTTAGACTTTCAAAATCTCCAGCCGGTGCCAATAGTTCTACCATATCCAAGCCTCCCATACAAAAAATAGGGGATTAACCCCTATTGTAAAAGCTTTTTTTATTAAAATCTCTTGCCTCTTTCAATTCCTTCTTCAGCCTAACTATTTCAATTTCACCCTCAAGCAGCTTATCCTTTAACTCCTCAATATCGGATTCCTTTTGATTTACTTCGTTTTCAAGGCTCTGCTTTTGCAATGTTAAATCATCTATCTGCCTTTGCAGAGCGTCTAACTGTTCGTTATAGGTGTCGACGGTCATACTAACCTCTTGATAATGGGATTTAAATTCTTCTACGGTAGTTAAAAGCTCTTGATTTTCCTGTCTTAATTTATTGTTCTCATCAGAAATAGAATTATACATTTCAAATAGCTTTTCGTATTCCCTTTCAAGCTCCTCGAGCTTAATTTTAGGTTCAACTGAAACCTGCTTAAGAGTCTCAAATTCCCTTCTCAATTTGAACAATTCATCAGCAATCAATATAGCAGCAAGCGCTGTCGCCGATGTATTGGAATGGTTTAAATTAGAGCGCAGTATTTCCTTTATTTTTTTATCGACAAAATTGCCGATAGAAAATAGATATTCCTCAGGCTCATTGCCTGTCAATGTATATTCAATTCCATTTATCTTAACATTTACTTTATTTTTACCCATATCAAGCACCCTTTCAAATAAGCTGCATTAATTATATTTTATCATTAATTTTAATTTTTTCACTATAATTTTTTGTATTTTTATAAATTTTTTGGTGATTTTTTTGTAAGGGATAATTTATAAGCATTATAATTCCCATGAATGGAATTAGAGTCTCCTTCTAAATCATTCATGGGAACTGATAATTTATCTGAGCTGAGCGCCAAGTTTATTTGAAAGGGTTTCAACTATCTTGTTGAAAACAGGGTTTATTTCATCGTCAGTTAATGTTCTGTCCTCAAGTCGGAATATAATTGAATAAGCTACGCTCTTATAGCCATCTGGAACCTGCTTACCCTTGTAAACGTCGAAAAGTTTAACCTCTTCCACCAAGCCTTTGCCTATCTTCCAGATTATATTCTCAATTTCAGCAACGGCAATGTCGTCCTTTACAAGAACTGCCATATCTCTATCGATTGCAGGATATTTTGGAAGTGGTTTGTATTTTCTTTCAAACTTAGCTGCTTCGAATAACGCCATAAGGTCTATTTCAGCAGCATAAACCCTATCCTCGATTCCATACTCTTCTGCAACCTCTGGGTGAATCTCACCAAACACTCCCGCATCCTTTCTTCTAACTAAAAGCCTTGCGCATCGTCCTGGGTGGAATGTTGGGTTTTGTTCGTCCCTTTCAAAATCAACCTTATCTATTCCAAGAAGATTTATAATATTTTCAACAACTCCCTTAAGGTCATAAAAATCCGCCTTACCCATCATTGCAATGCCTAACCTTACAGGTTCATTTGGAAGTTTATCATCAGTCGGATGGTATGTCTTAGCAACCTCAAATATTCTAACTTCCTTGTTATCCCTTGCATTGTTAACCTCCAATGTCCCAAGAAGGGAAGGAATAAGTGTTGTTCTCATCACGCTGAAATCTTCCCCGAGAGGGTTTAAAATCTTTACAGCATTTCTTAATGGACTGTTCTCTTTTAATTTAACTCTATCGAACACCTTAGGGCTTACAAATGAGTAGGTATTTGTTTCAAAAAATCCCGATGAAACCATAGTATTCCTAATCAAGTTAACAAGCTTTTGTTCCTTTGTATACGCAGCTTCAACTGCCTCTCCCTTAATCTTTACAGTCGGTATTGTATCATACCCATAAAGCCTTGCAATCTCTTCTGCAACATCTTCCTTTATCTTTACATCCTGCCTGAAGGTTGGAACTTCTATCTTAAGTATTTCATCTCCTTCAACCTTCATTCCAAGATACTTTAGCATATTCTTCATATCTTCTGCTGAAATATTAATTCCAATAAAATCATTTATCCACTTGCTGCTAACTTCCATATAATAAGGCTCAAGTTTCTGTGGATAAATATCTATTTTACCACCAACTACTTCACCAATGCCGAGAGTTTCAATAAGGTGGCATGCCCTATCTAGCGCTGCATCTATTATATTTGGGTCCAAGTCCTTTTCAAATCTTGAAGACGATTCGGTCCTTAAACCTAATTTCTTTGCTGTCAATCTTACATTAGTTCCATTGAAGTTTGCACATTCAAATACAATAGTAGATGTATCTTCCTGTATTTCAGAGTTTTGACCTCCCATAACACCGGCAACAGCAACAGCCTTTGCTCCATCCGCAATCACAAGCATTGAATCGTCAAGGGTTCTTTCTATTCCGTCAAGAGTTGTGAATTTTTCACCTTCTTCTGCTCTTCTTACGATTATCTTTTTACCTTCGATAAATCTATAGTCAAATGCGTGCATTGGCTGACCAAGTTCAAGCATTACATAGTTTGTTATGTCAACTATATTGTTTATAGGCCTAACCCCTGCGTCCATCAATCTTTGCTGCATCCATTCGGGTGAATGACCTATCTTTACATTTTTTACAACCCTTGCAGCATAGCGTCTGCACAAATCATCCTTTACTTCAACTGATAAATAATCATTTATATTTTCGCTGTTTTCATTAAAACCTGTTTCAACAGCTTTTAATGGTTTTCTAAATGTAGCCGATGCTTCCCTTGCTATTCCGTAAACTCCAAAACAGTCTGCTCTGTTTGATGTTATTTCAAAATCGATTATGCCGCCATTAAGTCCAAGTATTTCCTTTATGTCAACTCCAAGAGGTGTATCCTTTGGAAGAATCATAATTCCGTGAACCGAATCATCCTTTGCAATTCCAAGCTCGGCTTCTGAACATAGCATTCCGTTTGATTCTATACCTCTTAATTTTCCCTTTTTAATTTTGACCCCGCCTGGCAATGTTGAACCATGAAGTGCAACAGGAACGGTATCGCCTTCCTGAACGTTTTCTGCACCAGTAACTATTTGAATTGTTTCATTCCCAACGTTAACCTGGCAAATTCTTAGTTTATCTGCATCAGGATGTTTTGTAATTTTTTCAACATATCCTGTTACAACCCTGTCTATTTCCTTTCCGTATTCAATTACCTCTTCAACCTTTGAACCTGACATTGTCAATGCATCTGCAACTTCTTTTATACCTTTATCTAAATCAACATATTCTAACAGCCAATTATATGGAACCTTCATGCTATCCCTCCTTAAAACTGCTTTAGGAATCTTATATCGTTTTCATATAATAGTCTAATATCATCTATTCCATATTTAATCATAACTATTCTATCAAGCCCCATTCCAAATGCAAAGCCGCTGTAAACATCAGGGTCAATTCCGCCCTTTCTTAATACATCTGGGTGAACCATACCGCATCCTAATATTTCAATCCATCCTGAACCTTTGCACACTCTGCAGCCTTCTCCACCGCATACAAAGCATGAAACATCCACTTCGGCCGATGGTTCGGTAAATGGGAAGTGGTGTGGTCTGAATTTTGTTCTTGTGTTTTCTCCGAAGAACCTCTTAGCAAATGTTTCAAGAGTTCCCTTAAGGCTCGCCATAGTAATTCCCTTATCAACAACAAGCCCTTCGATTTGATAAAATATAGGCGAGTGGGTTGCATCCACTGCATCAGACCTGTAAACTCTACCTGGCGCAATAATTCTTATAGGCGGCTTTGTTTTTTCCATAGTTCTTATCTGTATTGGTGAAGTTTGAGTTCTAAGAACGAGGTTTTCGCTAATGTAGAATGTGTCCTGTTCATCCCTTGCTGGGTGGTTCTTAGGAACGTTAAGCGCCTCAAAATTATAATAATCAAGCTCTATCTCTGGTCCCTCTGCAATTGAAAATCCCATACCAAAGAATATTTCCTTTATCTCGTCTAACACCTTGTTTAAAGGGTGGATGTTTCCAATCGAATGTCTTTTGCCCGGCATTGTAATATCTATGTATTCGGATTTAATCTTCATATTTCTTTCTTTGTTTTTGATTTCATTTAATGCATTTTCAATCTGGTTTTCAATTTCTTCCCTGACTTCATTTGCAATTTTGCCCACAATAGGTCTTTCTTCAGGGCTTAAAGCACCCATGCCGCGAAGTATCGTTGTAAGACTTCCCTTTTTTCCAAGATACTTTACCCTAATCTCATCGATTTTCTGGCTATTGTCAGCCGATTTAATCTCCAATAATGCTTCTTCTTTAATCTTTTGAAGCTGCTCTCTCATTTTTTAGCCTCCTTTTACTAAATTTTGACGAATACTAAAGTTAAATTGTCAAACAAATCAAGAACTCAAAAAATCAAGTGAATGTCACCAATAAAAAAGCTCCCAATCCCAAATAGGGACGGGGAGACCGCGTTACCACCCTAGTTGAACGCACAAGCGTTCCACTCATTCGTATAACGGCTGTGCCGCCAGCAGCCTACTTAATTTCAGCTGTGGAACTTTGGAGCGAAGGTTCATTCGGTTACATTGCAGGGACGCTCTCAATCGCGGCATCCCCTCCCTGTGCACATCGCCGGACTACTGGACTCCTTCATCGTTTCGCATCTTAATATCATTGTGGAATATTTTATCATAACTAATAATTTTAATCAATATTCATTTTCTCATTTGATAATTCTTTGCCTTACAACCTCATATAAAAGTATTGAAGACGCCATGGCTGCGTTTAGTGACTCTGCTCTGCCTATCATAGGTATCTTTATTTTATCCGTTGCAAGCTCTATGTGGCTTTGTGGTATCCCATTTGCTTCGTTTCCTATGATTATTGCAGTTTTCTGTTTAAAATCAAAGTCGTATATATAACTTTTAGCAGTCAGGTCAGTAGCATATACTTTGAAGCCCTTTTGTTTTAATATATCTATTGAAGTTTCGAATTCATCTATATAAATTACAGGCAGATGAAATATCGAGCCCATCGTTGAGCGCAAAGTTTTAGAATTATACACATCAACTGTCCCTTTTACTATAATTACAGCGTCGGCTCCAGCAGCATCTGCTGTTCTTATTATTGTTCCAAGGTTTCCAGGGTCCTGAACCCCGTCTATTATTACTGCAAAATCCTTTAAAACCTCTAAATCATAATCAGTCTTTATACAAACTGCAATAATGCCCTGTGGCGTTTCTGTGTCCGAAAGTTCTTTTATCACTGCATCTTCTACTTCATATTTAGGGCAATTTGCATCTAATATTGATGAGTATTTAGAAGAAGCAAACTTTCCTGAGTAGAAAATATATTCTACCTTGTTTTCATTTAACGCCTCTTCAACAAACCTTGCACCTTCTATGATGAATTTTCCTGACTCATCCCTGTATTTCTTCTGTTTTAATTTTAGAGTATCTTTAATAAGTTTATTGTTTTTGCTGAGCATAAAATCAATCCTATCTTAATTTATCAGATTCAAATTTTCTTATATTATCCGTTTCAGAGATTACAACAAGTATATCACCTGGACGAATGACGTCATCCGCCTTAGGCGAGATGTTAATGTCGTTGCTCCTTTTAATTGCCATAACATTGAATCCGTATTTGTTTCTCATATCGAGTTCCCTAAATGATTTATTGTGCCATTCTTCAATTGCTGCAATTTCCATAATATTATAGTCCGGCGAAAGTTCTATATAGTCGAGTATATTTGATGAGCAAAGATTATGCGCAACTCTAACTCCCATATCTCTTTCTGGGAATACCACCCTGTCTGCGCCAATCTTATATAAAACTTTTGCATGAAGTTCATTGTGCGCCTTTGCTATAACATATTTTATTCCAAGTTCCTTTAAAAGAAGCGTAACCATTACGCTTGATTGAATGTCACTGCCTATTGTCACAACTGCAACGTCAAAGTTCCTAATTCCTAAAGACCTTATTGTAGCTTCGTCTGTAGCATCAGCCTGAACAGCGTGAGTTACATAATCTGAAATGCTCTGAACTGTCTCTTCATCGTTATCTATTGCCATTACTTCATTTCCTAATTGATATAATGTTTTGGCAACGCTTGAGCCAAATCTTCCAAGTCCAATCACTACGAATTGCTTAGATTTCATAAAATGACCTCCTAAATTATCCAACCAATATTCTATCTTCAGGATATTTTACGCTTTTGCTTGTCATCAACTGTTTTCGTGCAAATGCAAGTGCAAGAGTAAGTGGTCCAACTCTGCCTACATACATAGTCAACATTACCACTACTTTTCCTATATTAGTCAGTGTAGATGTTAAGCCCAAGCTAAGTCCAACTGTTCCAAAGGCTGATGTTGCTTCATAAAGAAATTCCATAAAGTCGCCGCTTTGGGTTATTGAAAGGACCATAGTAACTCCAATTACCAGCATAAAGCTTATAAAAGTTATTGCAATAGCACGATATACAACTTCTTTCGGAATTCTTCTATTAAACATTTCAGTATCTTCTCTACCATGAATGACAGCATAAACCGTCATAATTATCAGCATTGCAGTTGTCGTCTTGATACCACCGCCTGTAGAGCCTGGCGACGCACCGACAAACATTAATAATATTGTAAGGAACTTGCTTGAAGTTGTCATATCCGGAAGATTTATTGTATTAAATCCTGCTGTTCTTGGAGTAACTGAGGCAAACAAGCTTGATAGTATTTTGCCCTTGAATGACAATGCCCCAAGAGTATTAGGGTTGTTGTATTCAAGAACAAAAAACATTACTGCCCCTGTCGCTATCAAAATTGCCGTCGTCAAAAGGACAACCTTTGAATGCAGCGAGAATTTTTTCATGTTTTTATGGTTAATTATTTCGGTAATAACTCCAAATCCTAATCCGCCAACTATAACAAGACCCATAACTGTTAAGTTGATTACCGGATTTTCAACATACGGCGTTAAGCTTTTAAAATCGCCAATCAAATCGAAACCTGCATTGCAAAAAGAGGATATGGCATGGAAAACTCCGTAATATATTCCCCTTTTCCAACCGAATTCAGGAACAAATTGCGTTGATAAAAGAATGGCCCCAAGCCCCTCTATACTGAAGGTAATTCCCATAATATAGATGGCAAGCTTAACAATACCCTGTATATTAAAGGCGTTAAATGCCTCCTGCATAACCAGCCTTTCTTTAAGGGTTATTTTCCTTCCAAGGACAATTGCAAACAGAGTTGCAAAGGTCATGAATCCTAACCCGCCTATTTGAATTAATAAAAGTATAATAAATTGTCCAAATGTGCTCCAGTGCGTTCCGGTATCTACAACAACAAGTCCTGTAACGCATACAGCAGAGGTGGCTGTAAAGAGACAATCTATAAAAGGTGTAGATGTTCCGTCTGCAGAGGATATAGGCAATTTCAAAATAAGTGCCCCTAAAAGAATAACTCCTGCAAATCCGAGCGCCAATATTTGCACAGGCTGTAGCTTGTATATTTTGACGCCTTCCTCGCTTTCTTTGAATAGCATACAAAGTCCTCCCGATATTTAGTTTATCTAATACAATAATATATTATAGCACTTTTAAATTTTTTTAAAAATCACAAAGAGGCCTAAAAAAGGCCTCTTTTGGTTAAATTAGCTTAAATTATGCATTTAGTTTTGACTTTGCTAAGTTTACTAAGTCAGCAAATGCTGCTGCGTCGTTTACCGCGATATCAGCAAGCATTTTTCTGTTTATTTCAACTCCAGCAAGCTTAAGACCGTTTATAAGTCTTGAGTATGATAATCCATTTGCTCTTGCTGCAGCATTAATTCTTGCTATCCAAAGCTTTCTGAAATCTCTCTTCTTAAGCTTTCTTCCTACGTAAGCATAAGCTAAGCTCTTCATTACCTGTTGCTTTGCAATTCTATATAACTTGCTCTTTGCTCCAAAGTATCCCTTAGCAAGCTTCATTATCTTTCTACGTTTTTTATGAGCATGAACGGCTCTCTTTACTCTTGCCATATTTCTTACCTCCTTCTAGTCGATTATGCGTAAGGCATTAACTTTCTCATTTTCTTGATTTCTGTAACGTTTACGAATGCAGCCTTTCTAAGCTTTCTCTTTCTCTTTGCACTCTTCTTAGTCAATATATGACGATGATATGCGTGTGATCTTTTGAATTTTCCTGATGCAGTCTTCTTAAATCTCTTTGCCGCACCTCTATGTGTCTTCATTTTTGGCATTGTGATTTCCTCCTCTCGTTTACTGTTTCTTAGGGCTTAATATCATTATCATACTTTTGCCTTCAAGCTTTGGCTCTTTTTCTATAACACCCACTTCAGAGACCTTTTCAAAGAATCTTCTAAGAACTTCTTCTCCTAAATGGGAATGTTCTGCTTCTCTTCCTCTGAATTTAACAGTAACTTTAACCTTGTCGCCATCCTTTAAGAACTTCTCTGTATTTTTAGCCTTAACATTAAGGTCGTGTTCATCTATGTTTGGAGTAATTCTCATTTCCTTTATGTTTATAACTTTTTGCTTTTTCTTTGCTTCCTTTTCCTTCTTCTGTTGCTCGTAAGCAAACTTACCGTAGTCCATAATCTTGCATACAGGTGGTTTTGCCTGTGGTGCAATTAGAACTAAGTCTAACTGTTTTTGTTCAGCTAATTTAAGCGCCTCTTTAGTAGCCACTATTCCAAGCTGTGAACCATCGCTATCGATGAGTCTAACTTCCTTTTCACGAATTTCTTCGTTGATTAAATGTTGTTTATTAATAACATTCACCTCCTAATTTTTTACAAAACAAAAGCGGATGGTAGTCCCATCCGCATAGTATACATTACGACCTATAACAACCCTACTGCCAGCAGCGTAAGGTGAGAAGCGGATGGCTTCTGCTTATACTTTAATTAGAATACCACTAAAAACTCAACTTGTCAATAGTTTATTACACATTGCTAATCTTTTTATCTATTTCTTCTGTAATCTTTGAAAGGAAAGCTTCAAATTCCATTGAACCTAAATCGCCTTCTCTTCTTGATCTTAAAGATATATTCTTATTTTCAACTTCCTTATCACCAAGTATAATCATATATGGAACCTTTTGAAGCTGAGCTTCTCTTATCTTGTAGCCTATCTTTTCGTTTCTTAAATCTGATTCAACTCTTATGTTCATTTCCTTTAGTTTTGCTTCAAGTTCCCTTGCGTAATCATTTGCTCTGTCAGTGACTGGAAGTATCTTAACCTGAACAGGTGACAGCCAAGTTGGGAATGCTCCAGCATATTGTTCTATAAGAATTCCTATAAATCTTTCAATGCTTCCAAATATAACCCTGTGAATCATTACTGGTCTGTGCTTTTCTCCATCTTCACCTATATAGTGTAGGTCAAATCTTTCTGGCATTTGGAAATCAAGCTGGATTGTTCCGCACTGCCATGTTCTTCCTAGGCAATCCTTCAGGTGGAAGTCTATCTTTGGACCATAGAATGCACCGTCGCCTTCGTTAACCTTATAGTTTAGTCCGGCTGAGTTTAGAGCCTCAATAAGTGAGTTTGTTGCGTGTTCCCAATCCTCATCGCTTCCCATCGAGTTTTCAGGTCTAGTTGATAGCTCTACGTGGTATTCAAATCCGAATAATTTATAGACATAGTCGATAAAGTTTATAACTCCCAAAACTTCGTCCTTTATTTGTGATGGAAGCATGAATATATGGGCATCGTCCTGAGTAAAGCATCTAACCCTCATAAGTCCATGGAGAGCTCCTGATATTTCGTGTCTGTGAACAAGTCCAAGTTCTCCAAGCCTTAATGGAAGTTCTCTGTAGCTGTGCATTGTGTTCTTATATACTAATATTCCACCCGGGCAGTTCATAGGCTTTACTGCAAAATCCTGTTCATCTATCTTTGTAAAATACATGTTTTCCTTATAGTGGTCCCAGTGCCCTGAGCGGTGCCATAATGCTTCGTTAAGTATTATAGGAGTTTTAACTTCCTTGTAGCCCCTTTTAACGTGTTCTTCTCTCCAGAAGTTTTCAAGTTCGTTTCTTATAACCATTCCCTTTGGAAGGAAGAATGGGAAACCCGGACCCTCCTCCATTATTGCAAACAATTCAAGTTCCTTGCCTATTTTTCTGTGGTCTCTCTTTTTAGCTTCTTCTAATAGGTTTAGATATTCTTCAAGTTCACTCTTTTTAGAAAAAGCTGTTCCATAAACTCTTTGAAGCATCTTGTTCTTTTCGTTTCCTCTCCAGTATGCACCGGCAACTGATAAAAGCTTTATCGCCTTAACCTTGCCAGTTGAAGCAACATGAGGGCCTGCACATAGGTCGACAAATTCACCCTGCTTATAGAATGAAATGTTTTCCCCTTCAGGGATATCCCCTATAAGCTCAACCTTGTAGTTTTCGTCCCTCTCCTGCATGAATTTAATAGCAGCGTCCCTTGGAAGTTCAAAACGTTCAATTTCTAAATCTTCCTTAACTATCTTTTCCATCTCCTTTTCAATCTTCTCAAGTATTTCAGGAGTTATTGGAAAATCTGCATCAAAATCGTAGTAGAATCCATTATCGATAGCAGGACCTATAGCAAGTTTAACATCCGGGAAAAGCCTTTTTACTGCCTGCGCTAAAATATGGGATGCAGTGTGTCTTAATGATTCTCTACCACCTTCATCCTCAAAGGTCAATATCTCAAGGCTGCAGTCCTTATCGATTACTGTGAAAAGTTCCTTAACCTCTCCATCGATTTTAGCTGCAAGGGCATTTTTGTAAAGTCCCATGCTTATCTTTTTAGCTACGTCTTCTGCTTTAACTGGTGCTTCAAATTCTAACACCTTGCCATCCTTTAAAGTAACATTAATCATAATTACAACCTCCTTCTAAAGTATCTAACTGTTTATATACGACAAAAAAGCCCTTCATCCCTAATGGGACGAAAGGCCTATCTTCCGCGGTTCCACCCAAATTGGTATAAACCCAACTTGATGCCTTAACGCGGCAAACGCCAATCCATACTCTCGATTGATTTCCGGACGGAGCTTCGGGGTGGTTTTCAATCTCTAATGCTAAGGAAACCTTTCAGCCGGTGAGTCTCCCTCTCTGATAACACATCAAGACCTACTCTTCCCCATCAACGCTTTTACCTTTTGAATAATTCTACAACTAAAATCTAAAATTGTCAATATCAAACTATCTGTCCAGACCTTATTATTTTGCAATCCTCACAGGTATCGCAGAATATAGTTCGCTCCAAAAATATATTTTTAATCGTCTCAATTATTTCCTTGTTTCTGCAGTTTTCAACCGAGTGAATTATGAGCTGCCTTGGGGCACAAGTAACAATAATGCTCAAAAGTATGTCATCAACGGTTGTATCATTGTTTTCATTAAAGACTTCAAAATCCGCAAACAATTCACGCGTGATATTTAATGAGTTGCCGTCTTTTAAGGTATAGTCCCCATTTTGATTTATATATATGTTAAGAACATCGTATTTGCTCTCCTGTATTTCAACAAAATACCTAAGCAGCTTTATAAATTCATCGTATTCCCTTTCCACCATGTATTCTTCAATCATCCTATCGAGTATCTCACTAATGTCATCCTCTAAATTTTTCAACCTAAACTTAACAAATCCATCTATTATAATCTCATTGCTCTCCTGCAGGTAGTCCTCTATTTTTTTGTAGATTTCGTTTCTATGTTTCATACTTGTTATGACATCGTTAACAGGTAGAATACCTGTTCCCATTATATATGAACCGCATTTTTGCTTTATATCCTCCATCTCTTCAGGAGAAAAATAACCATAATTTTGCCTTATAAGCTTTTCTAGTATCTTCATTTCATAATTTTTTGATATATATTCATAAATAATATCGGTTGCATAACTTAAAAACAAATCTCTATAATTATCAAAATTCTTAATATCCTTTTCACTGTCCTTTAATAACAATTTTATATAATGATATTCCGCAATATCGTTTTCCACCATGGCAATGTTTATTTCGTTGTTTCTTAAATATGTGCACAGCTCATTAAATTTATCGTTAATGTTGCTACTTTCATCGGCAAATCCAATTGATAAGAGAAGCACTATTATCACTCCCTTCAAGTTTAGTATATGTGGCATAGCGCAACATATACAGGGAATTTTTACTTCAATATAGAATATTCCTTCAGAGGGATAATAGTTCCATAATCAATCAGGTTAGTTTCGGACAGTTCCAAACAATAAATACCGTATTTTGACATAAACCTTCTGATATTGCTTTCATCGGGATGGAATCTTAAATTGCCATAAAATGCTAATTTGTCTTGTGAAACAAATCCACATGCTCCTCCAATAAACCCATGATTTAACCCCTTAAGTTCTATAAACCCCGCTTGAATCAATAAGACATCTAATAAATTTTGAACCATTTTTTTTGCAATTCCTTTATCAGAAGTAATTACAGAATTTTGTGCAATTATAGCGATGGAACATTTTGAATATCCTTGTTTAACATCGATTATATCGATTTCACTTTTTACAAGTTCATCCAAAAGTATTTCATCAGTAAATCTTTTATTACAGACTGCCCATTTTCCTATTCTTGCTACGTTATAGGCTACATCATCAGGATATTGGTATCCAACAGCTTTTTTGCCTATTATTAACTTGAATCCTTCCTTTTCAAGTTCATAGTAAAGTTTATTTGGGATGTTTGGAGGCACAACTATTTTATCCTCTCCAATATGATGAAGCATTATATCAGGATGATAGGAAATTGCATCATATGTATCTATTTTCTCTGTTTTTATAAGCCTAATATTTAATTTATTAAATTGTTTTTCTATTTCGCTGTTAATTCTGCCGTCGACTGCTGCAAGTGAAACATTTCCTTGAGGCAGGTTAGGAGTTTTTATAAATCTTTCCAATTTAAACAAGCTCCCTTCTTCTTTTAAAAAGAACAAAAAAACCTATAAATCCAATTATTCCACTTATTATAAATGCGTTATTTGCACCAGCATATTTTGCCAAAGTTCCTGCGTATAAACTTCCGATTGGTGTTAAACCTCCAAAAACAAGAGAATAAACGCTCATAATTCTACCCCTCATTTCATCGGGTGAATTAAACTGCAATATGCTGTTTGAAGTTGTATTAAACGATATCATAAAAAGTCCAAGAACTACCAAATTCAATATAGATAAATTATAGTTCTTTAAAAGTCCAAGTATGATTAAGAATGCAGAAAGTCCAAATGACCCCATAAGCTGAAAATACAGCGCCTTTTCCTTGCTTGCCCTTACAGCTACAAATATGGCCCCTATTAATGCCCCAAGACCTAATGACGATAATAGCATCCCATAGGCCTTTTCCTGCATCATTAGATAATCCTTTGTGTATATAGGAATCAATACATTAAAATTCATGCAAAATGTTGGAATTATAACAAGTGATATAATTGTATATAAAAGTTTTGGGGTCTTTTTTATATATTTTAATCCTTCTTTTATATCAGACAATGGGTCCTTTATCTGATGCCTTGATGGGATATCCTTCATCTTCATCATCAAAAGCCCCATCAAAACTGCTAAAAAGCTTATTGCATTAAATAAAAAGCACCATTTCGCTCCAAAATCAGCCATCATCTTTCCCGCAACTGCTGGCCCTACCAGCCTTGCAGCATTAAATGCTGCAGAATTTAATGCGATTGCGTTTAAAAGATGCTTTTTGCCTTCAACAAGTTCAACAACAAAGGATTGTCTTGTAGGATTGTCAAGCGCCTGAATAGTTCCTATGAAAAATAATATAATTAGAATCAAAGGATATGTCAAACGATTAAAATATAGTAAAATATAAAATATAAGTGCAAAAACTAAAAGCATGCTTTGCGTGAAAATGAGTATTTTTCTTTTTGGGAATCTTTCGATTATAAGACCTGCGAAAAGCGAAAATGCAAATAGCGGTGTGAATTGAACGGCCGTCATAAGCCCTGATAAAAAACCGTCTCGCGTCATAGAATAGACAATCCAGTTAAGAGCTGCATTCTGCATCCATGTTCCAATTAAAGATATAACTTGTCCTGTCCAGAACAATTTATAATTTCTATGTGTAAATGCTGGAAAATATTCTCGAATTATATGAACCAAGCCACTCAACCCCTTAAAATTATTATCACCCCTAAAATAATTGTAACATTTTTCTGATGCCTCAATCAACAATTTTTATTTAGGCTTAACCTTTTCAAAGTAACTTAGTTTTGTAATATCAATGACAGCTTCAATTCGATAATTTAATATATTAATTCATCTCTATTAATATCCTAAATAATAAAGGATGGGCATTGATAATTTGCCCACCCCTAATATTGACATAGAACCTAAACAAATCTATAATACGCTTCATAATAGCCTCTCATGAACCCTTTCTACTCTTTCTCATCTGCTTTTGAATATCCCTCAATTCTACTCAACATTTTGAAATAGCCGGCCTACAGGACGTAGGTTCAAACATATAGTCCCTTTAAAAACATTACATAGATATCCTGATTCAGTGAGAAAGAAAGAGAAATCATATCATGGGGCTTTGTCCAAATTGACAAACAATTCAAGAACTCAAGAAATCAAGTGAATGTCACTTACTTTGCATCATGCTCTTGATTTTCATGAGCCTTGTTAGTGTTCCACGTTCGTTTTCATCAAGTTTCATTGAAATATACTTGATAGTTTCCTTTAACTGTGGAATCATAACGTATTCAAGCGCGTTAACACGTCTTCTTGTCTTTTCAATTTCGTCAGCCATGAGCTGGCAGGACTTTTCAACTTCTGCAAGTTCCAATAGCGAAGGAAGTATGTCGTAAAGCTTTTTAATAGCAGCGTCAAGCTCCCCTGTTGTTGTTAAAAAGCCGTAGGGATATATGCTCGCGTTTTCCTTACCTTCTCTAACGAAGTTCATAATTGGAACGTTAACGCTCATTATATTTTTCTTTGAAACATCTAATTTTACAGTTTCGGCTGGCATTATTATTGCCTCTTCGAGTGCAGAAGAGCCCATGACAGCCTTTGCCATCATGAAATCCTTTAGGGATTTTGTAAGCTCCTCCTCCACTCTTATTCTTAATTCGTTATTCTTCTTAACAAGGTCGATGAATTTTTTCATCAACTCGTCCTGTTTATCCTTTAATAATTTATGACCTCTAACTGCAACCTTTAGCCTTTTCTTTAGACGGCTAAGCTCCATTCTTGTAGGGTTAACATTAAGTCTCATTAAATTTCATCCCCTTTTTTGGGAAGGTATTTGTCGATGTATTCAACTCTAATTCTCTTAAGTTCTGTTCTTGGAAGTATTGAAAGGAGCTCCCATCCAATGCTTAATGTTTCTTCAATAGTTCTGTTTTCATATTCACCCTGTCCAACGTATCTCTTTTCAAATTCTTCAGCAAACTTAGCGTAAAGCTTATCAGTATCTGAAAGAGCAGCTTCACCTAATATAACTGCAAGTTCCTTTGCCTGCTTACCTTGTGCGTAAGCTGCAAATAGCTGATTCATTGTATCAGCATGGTCTTCTCTAGTCTTGCCCTTTCCAATACCCTTATCCTTAAGTCTTGAAAGGGATGGAAGAACGTCGATTGGTGGGTTTACACCTCTTCTGAATAATTCTCTGCTTAGTATTATCTGTCCTTCTGTAATATATCCCGTAAGGTCAGGAATTGGGTGAGTTTTATCGTCTTCTGGCATTGTCAGTATAGGAATTTGAGTTATAGAACCTTCTTTGCCTTTAATTCTTCCTGCTCTTTCATATAGAGTTGAAAGGTCAGTGTATAGGTATCCTGGATAGCCACGTCTTCCTGGAACTTCCTTTCTTGCTGCTGAAACTTCTCTTAGAGCTTCGCAGTAGTTTGTCATGTCCGTCATTATAACAAGAACGTGCATTCCCTTTTCGTAAGCTAGATATTCAGCAGTTGTAAGCGCCATTCTTGGAGTAGCAATTCTTTCAATAGCTGGGTCATTAGCTAAGTTCATGAAAAGAACAGCCCTATCAATCGCACCTGTTTTCTTAAAGTCTGATATAAAGAAATCTGCTTCTTCAAATGTAATACCCATTGCTGCAAAAACAACGGCAAACTTGCTGTCGGCACTTATAACCTTAGCCTGTCTTGCTATCTGTGCTGCAAGCCTTGCATGTGGTAGACCTGAGCCCGAGAATATTGGAAGCTTTTGTCCTCTAACAAGAGTATTAAGACCGTCTATAGCAGAGATACCTGTTTGAATAAATTCTGACGGATAATCTCTTGCAACTGGGTTTAATGGGTTACCATTTATATCCAGCCTCTTTTCAGGTATTATCTTTGGTCCTCCATCCTTTGGTCTTCCAAGTCCGTCAAATACACGACCTAGCATATCTATAGATACACCAAGTTCAAGAGTTTTTCCAAGGAATCTTACCTTGCTACCCATTAGATTAATTCCAGCAGAACTTTCAAATAGCTGGATGAGCGCTTTATCTCCGTTTATTTCTAGCACCTTACCTCTTCTGATTTCACCTGACTGTGTTTCTATTTCAACTATTTCATCATAAAGAGCACCTTCAACTTCATCAACAAGCATCAATGGTCC
Organism: Caloramator mitchellensis; assembly: GCF_001440545.1. Taxonomy (NCBI): domain Bacteria; kingdom Bacillati; phylum Bacillota; class Clostridia; order Eubacteriales; family Clostridiaceae; genus Caloramator; species Caloramator mitchellensis. Next base: position 27,130 of record NZ_LKHP01000003.1, on the reverse strand, counting down.
TGCAACTTCTCTTATAGTTCTGTATTCCTTAAGCATTTAGATTCCCTCCCTCTATAAGAGATTCGATTTGATTTCTTAGCTCAACAAATATTTCATCTATTTTTTCCATTTCTGTCTCAGGAACATATTTTGCTCTTGCAATTTTTTCTCTTACAGGAAGGGCAATAAGTTTGCTCAAGTAAACCCCTGCATCTAAAGCTTTTTGTGAAAGATGATAGAAATCCAGTATTAAATTAAGCATCTTGTGCTGCTTTTTAAGTGAAGCAAACGTATCAACATCATGGAATGCATTTTGATGTAGATAGTCTTCCCTTAATGTTCTTGCAGCTTCAAGAGTTAATCTATCCTTTTCGGAAAGCGCATCAATACCTACAAGCCTTACGATTTCTTGCAATTCATCCTCTTCCTGAAGTATTTTCATTGCTTCACTAACCATGCTTTGCCAACCTTCATATCCAGCCTTTTCTATATATGGACCTATTTTGTCCATGTAGAGTGAATAGCTAAGTAGCCAATTTATTGCAGGGAAGTGTCTTCTATATGCAAGCTGTGCATCAAGTCCCCAGAAAACTTTTACTATCTTCAATGTTGCCTGAGTAACTGGTTCCGAAAGGTCTCCACCTGGAGGTGAAACTGCGCCTATAACTGTAAGTGCACCTATTCTCTCATCTGAACCGTTGCAGTAAACCTTACCTGCTCTTTCATAGAATTGAGCAGCACGTGAAGCAAGGTATGCTGGATATCCTTCTTCACCAGGCATTTCTTCAAGACGCCCAGACATTTCTCTTAGAGCTTCTGCCCATCTTGATGTAGAGTCTGCCATTATTGCAACTGAGTAGCCCATGTCTCTAAAGTATTCAGCAATCGTAATACCCGTATAAATTGATGCTTCTCTGGCTGCAACAGGCATGTTTGATGTATTTGCAATTAGAACCGTTCTTTTCATCAATGGCTCCCCTGATTTTGGGTCCTTAAGTTCAGGGAACTCCATAAGAACGTCTGTCATTTCATTTCCACGTTCTCCACATCCAATGTATACAACTACTTCAGCATCCGCCCATTTTGCAAGCTGATGCTGAACAACCGTCTTTCCACTTCCAAATGGTCCTGGAACGCAGGCTGTTCCACCCTTTGCAACCGGGAAGAAGGTATCTATTATTCTTTGGCCGGTTAACATTGGTTCTTCAGGAGTAATCTTTGACCTGTATGGTCTTCCCTTTCTAACTGGCCATTTTTGCATCATTGTAAGCTCAACTATATCGCCGTTTTTGGTCTTAACCTTTGCAATAGACTCTACAACAGTAAAATCGCCTTCGTTAATTTCAACTATTTCACCCTCAACGCCATTTGGAACAAGTATTCTATGTTCAATAAGGGTTGTTTCCTGAACCTTTCCTAATATGTCACCAGCAACAACCACATCTCCTAACTTCTTAATAGGTTCAAAATGCCACTTTTTCTCTCTATCAAGAGAAGGAACGGCAATACCTCTTGTAATGAAGTCGCCTGCAACGTCCATTATCTTATCAAGAGGTCTTTGAATACCATCGAACATGGCTTCTATAAGTCCTGGCCCTAATTCAACGCTAAGTGGTTCTCCTGTTGACTCAACAGGCTCACCTATTCCAAGACCGGATGTTTCTTCGTAAACCTGTATTGAAGCTTTATCTCCACGCATTTCTATTATTTCGCCTATAAGTTTAGCGTGACCTACTCTGCAAACGTCAAACATTTTAGCATGTTCCATTCCCTCTGCAATAACGAGTGGTCCCGATACTTTTATAATCCTTCCCGCCTTCAAGACTATCAACCTTCCTTCTTTGATAAAATATCAACTCCGACAGCTCTTTCTACATTGTCTTTTATTTTCTGCATCCCTATTCCAAGACTGCCCTGGCTTCCTGGTATTAGTATAACAGCAGGGAGAAAGCTGTTTTTGTATCTTTCAATAGTCTCATCTATTTCTTTAGCAACAGTTTCAGTTACAAAAATAAGACCATATCCTTCCCTTGCCATCAGGTCAATTTCCCTTTGTGCCTCCTGTGGAGTTTCAACTGATTTTACAGTCATTCCAAGCGATAGAAAAGCAATTACCGCGTCTTTTTCCCCGACAACTCCTATCTTATACATAAACATCACGCAGCCTTTCTCTTATAACGTCGGGTGATACATTGTTCTTCTTCCCTGTCAAAACTATTCTCAATAACCTGTTTTCGTTTTCCTTAGCGATTAGAAAAGCTATAAGTGGGTCTGGCCCGAAGCTTACAAATTTTGAATTTTTAATTATATCGATTATATAATTATCGCCATACTTTTCAATGCTTCCTATATCGCCGTTTTTAATATATTCTTCTATCGCACCCTTTACCCATTTGAAATGCTCCGAGTGCATTATCCTGTTTGCAAAACTATCCAAGCTATCGTTAAAGCTGTTCATATAGTGGTCCATATCAAGATTTCCACCGCTAGTATATACCTTTGCAAACAATTCCCTTTCCCTATCCTGAACCTTTATCCTTATAAAGGCCTTTATATTTGTCATATCAACTATTAGTTTGACTATTTTCTTTAGATATTCAAGACCAGATTCCTCTGCAATTTCCTGCATATATTTTAAAATACCCTGGTCGATTATGATATCTATATCCTGAGGATTTTGGGTATTCTTAAATTCTGCGATTGCCTTTTCAACATAGAACCTTAGTGTTTTGTTCATTTCCCTGAAATTTTCTTCCTTTAGCATTATTTTTAAGTTATCTAAAGGAATAGTTCCAATGTTTATCAAAAGCCTATCGCTATCGAAATTTGAAAACTTGGCCTTTATCAATGTTTTTATGTTGTGGCCATCGTATCTTGCAGCTAATACGTCCACTACTTCTTTAGACGGGCTTAATTTTCTCATTTCAACATATAAATCCTCAAGCGCTTTATAAAGCCCTGCCTCATAATCAAAACTTAAATACTGAGCATATTGTGAATCCTGAAGAATCCTAATTGCGTCATTGAAATCCTTGGATTCAATTATTGTTTCAAATTTAGCTCTGTCGAGCAATTTTGTTTCTAAAGCCTTTATTCTTGCTATTGCTTGTGCAAAAATAGTTAAATCCATTCCTTCCCCTCCTGTCCTTTTAAATGGAGGAATTAAAATATTATGTTTGCAATTTCTGTTTCTATTTCATCTCTTAAATTTCTTATTATCGATTCAATTGTGCAGTTAATCTCCAAGCCCTTTCTTCTCATGATGAAGCCTGAGCTAATATTGGCAGTATCAGGGCTTAAAGTTATGCTGCCCATCTTTCCATTTTGAACCAATATGCTGTTTATTTCAGCTATAAGGCTGTTATCTATTCTTTCCTTGTCCTTTGCTGAAACAACTATTTCTTCATCTCCAAATTCTACGTTGTTTAATATTATCTTCTTTATAAATTCCTTATAGGAATTTATATCCATTGAATTAATCTTCTGTATAACTAAATTGAATACGTTGTCTATAGAATCCTGCTTTTGCTTTAGCATCATATCTCTAACCTGCATTTTAGCCTTAGAGATAATTCTTTCCTTTAACTCTTTTCCTTCTTTTTCTGCCTTTTCTTTTATTTCTTCTATTATCCTTTCAGCCTTTAGGTTAGCTTCCTTTAATATTTCATCAGCCTTAGCATTTGCTTGGTTTTCTATTTCAAGTGCCTTAGCTTTTGCATCACTGAGAAGCCTTTCCTTTAAATTATCTATTCCGGCCATTTTAAGCACTCCTTCATATCTTTATGTTAACAATCATCAATATTGAAGTAATAAGAGCAACTACGGCATAAGTTTCAACCATTACGGCATAAATAACACCATTGAACATCTTTTCTGGTCTCTTTGCTAATATTTGAATACCTGCAGCTGCAGTTTTACCCTGTGATATAGCTGAATATAAACCAACAAATGCCATTGGCAGACATGCCATTAATAATAGGAATCCCTGTGAAAGTGTTAATGGCTTTAAGCCTCCACCAAGAAGTCCAACTCTTTGTAAAACTATAAGAGCTGTAATAAATCCATAGAAACCTTGTGTTCCTGGGATAACCTGGAGTATAAGTGATTGACCAAACTTTTCTGGGTCTTCTGTAATTAAGCCTGCAGCGCTTTCACCAACTATTCCTACACCCTTAGCTGACCCTATACCTGCCATTAAAGCTGCTAATGCTGCTCCAAGTAGGGCTAATATAGCTCCACCATAAACCTTTAAAAATTCAACGAATGTTGCAAAATTTTCCATAGTTAATTCCTCCCTTATTCAACCTTAATAAATTTAGTTTTTATTCTTAAAGGCTCAAATGCCTTTCCGCCACCTTCATAGAACTTTCCGAAAAATTCAAGATACTGCAATCTTGATGTGTGAACATAAACTCCTAAAAGTCCTATTAAAAAGTTAAAAGTATGTCCTGCTATGAATATAATTGGTCCAAATATTAAAGCTGTTATGCCCCCTCCTAATAGTTCAATCAAGAGGTTAAAAGACCACCCTATCAAACCCGATGCAAGTCCTAATGCTAAAAGACGTGAATAGGAAAGTGCATCTCCTAAGTATCCTGTAACTCCGTATAGTGAATAAAATCCTCCAAAGAACTTACCGACTATTGTTTTGTTTTCTCTACCATGAGTTAAAAGTATTATAGCAGCACCCAATATTGCAATTATTTTTGCAATATTTCCTCCGCCTAATCCCATCCAAATAAGACCTGAAAGCAGTAAATACCATGCACCTACATCAAAGAATGCATCTTTAACCTTTCCATCCCTTATAAGCCTGTATGCTTTAACTCCAAGTCCTACATATAGATGTATCAAACCAAAGACAATTGAGAATGTTAAAACATCCATTGGTCTGTCAACTGGATTCAGCCATAGTGGAGTTATTGGAATTATTCCTCCAAAGAAGCTGCCGTATAAGAAACCAAACAGTATAGTTGGAAAACTGCAGTAAAGTATTAACTTAGCAAGTTTCTTTAAATCACCTTCGACGCTTGTAAACTTTAATAATACAATACTTACAGCCATCATCATAAGCCCGTAGCCAATATCCGCCATCATCATTCCAAAGAACAATAGGAAAAACGGTGTTAAAATAGGCGTCGGGTCAACTTCATTAGTCTTTGGAAGAGCATACATTGAAGTTACAACTTCAAACGGTTCAACAATCCAACTGTTTTTCAGCTGAACCGGTGCGTTTTCCTGGTCTCCATCTTCCAAATCGATGTAAATATGTCTGAATTTTGTGTAAATTGCATTTGTAGCCTTCTCTACTTCATTCTCGGGTATCCATCCAGTAAATATAACGGTCTTATTGGTTCCAGCAACCTTTGCCTTTGCCTGTTCTAACAGCAATTCTGAGTAGATGTAGTCATAAATGCTCTCAACTTCATCTATTTTTTCAGTAAGCTTCTTAGCCTCGAGCTTTAACTCGTTTTCTCTTGCTTTAAGAGCTTGGATTTCACTGTTAAATTCATCAATCTTTTGAGATGGTGTTTTATCAAGCTCGATGTTTAGCTTTGTATAACCATATTTTTTTAGCACTTCAAATACTTCGTCGTAAATATTCTTGTGAACAATTGCAAATAGGTTCACATCGCTTTGTTTTTCGTTGATAATTTCAAAATAAGCGTCCTTGAACTTTTCATTAAACTCCAATAAGAAGGAGTCCTTAAACTTCTTATTGATAGTTCCTATGAAATAGCTTATATTTTTTAGACCCTCAAGAATTACTAAATTGACATCAAGGTTAATCCAATCGCTGTATTGGATTATCTGTGATTCAATCTTCGAAATCCTCGAATTTACTGAATTGATTTCATCTTCAATAGATTTGCATTTTTCATAGATTTCTTCCCAGTTAACATGTTTATTCAGATTCTCAAAATCCTCCAAGCTAAGGACCTTCTTTTTAGTAAATAAGCCCTTTTTAACATCTGAATATGCCTTTAAAAATTCATAGGTAAATTTAATTTTAGAATATCTGTATTCAGCTTCACTGTTCACCTTTTCAGTTTTAAGTTCAACATCTTCTAGCTGCTCTTCTATATTAATAAGTTGAACTGTTCCTAATCTTTGAATCAGTTTTAACAGTCCATCCCTATCTTCTTTCGGAGCAACTATGCTTATTTTTTTCATTCTAACTATCGCCATGGCTATTCACTATCCTCTCGATAACCATATTTACAGCCTTATCCAATTTATCAGGTGGAACATTTTTTACTTGCTCTATTGATTTGTTTCCCTCTTCAATAATTGGATTTGCTTCAACCTGCCCCTCGTTTTCATACTTCGATAAAATTTCATCATGCATAATGTTTGCTCTTTTATGAGCATCCTTGATGATATTATCTGCCTGTTCTTTTGCATTTTTAATAATTTCCGTGGCTTTTAATTGGGATTGTTTAACAATTTCCTCTGACTGTCTTTCAATTTCTGATACTTGTCTAACAACTTCAAGTGCCAAGTTATCACCACCTTTAATGTAGATTAAAAATTTTCACCCAATTATAATTATACTATAGACAAATAAAAACACCAAGTATCAAATTAATTTAATTTAACAAAAAATTCGATAAAATACTTTGTTAAAGTTTTAATTTATCGAATTTTCTTAATAGTTTAGTTTTGAATAATAATATTTTCTATAGATTGGGTTGAAAATTACAATGCCTTCTTTTTTTATATATTTTCCATTTAAGAACATAATATTAGTATTTATCGCCAACATTTTTTTTAATTCCTTCTTTTCCATGAATATAAGGTCATCAATTAGTTCAATTGTTTCCACTGCAATTTCCCTTTTCCTCAAAAACTCTGGAAGATGTGATTTTTTAGTAGTCAAAATATAGTCGTGTATCATGAGGTCAATTAAATATTTTTCTTCCTCATATTTTTTCAAATACCCTAATAAATATTCAAATTTTGAACTCAAGTCGTGATTTTTATCAAAATATCCTGATTTATCAAGATAAAGGGTCAGTCCTTTAAAGAAATCAAAGTCAGAATTTTTATTTGCAAAGTATCCAAGCGTTATTTTGAAAATGCCGCTGTTATAAAAGGTTTCAAATACATCTTCAAATTTAAGCAGAAAAACTATTTCTTCTAAACTTAATGAATTTGTTCTTAAAACCTGATATGGAGGGTATTTTGAATATTTTATGCCAAATTCATTTGTTTCAAGGCTAATTGGAGAACCCTTAAGAACCTTTAAGAATCCAATCTGAAGAACATCCGGTCTTAGAGCCATTACTTCATCAAATGACCTTTTGAAAGAATTAATATCCTCTCCAGGAAGTCCAACGATTAAGTCCAAGTGACAGTGTATATTTCTATGCTCATTGAGCTTAATTATGTTGCTTTTAACCCTATCGAAATCCATGATTCTATTTATATTCTTTAACACTTCAATATTTGTTGTCTGAACTCCAATTTCAAATTGGAACAAATCTTCGGGTGCACTTTTTAAAACTTCTAGGCATTCATCGTCCAAAAGGTCGGCCGCAATTTCAAAATGAAATTTTGTCCCTGAAGCATTTTCGATTAGAAATTTCCATATTTCAATTGCAAATCGTTTGTTTGAATTAAATGTTCTATCCACAAATTTAACAAGCCTTACATTGTTGTCAATAAAGAATTTTAAGTCTCTTTTAACCCTGTCTAAACTAAAAAATCTAATTCCTTTAATAGTCGATGATAAACAGTATTTGCAGTTAAAAGGGCATCCTCTTGAGGCTTCGTAATATAGAATTCTCTGAGGCAAGTTTTCATATGGGAAGGGTATTATATCTAAATTTTCTATAAGTTTTCTTGGTTTGTTAACCTTTATTTCGCCATTCTTTAGAAACGCTAATCCGTCAACAGATAATAAATCTTTATTTTCCCTAAGATGGATAAGAAGTTCCCTAAAGGTTTCCTCCCCTTCTCCATATATAACATAGTCTATAAAGCTGCATTGCTTTAATACATCCTCTGGGTCATATGAAACCTCAGGGCCTCCAAGTATTATCTTTATATTCTCATCTATTTCTTTTAATATGCTGCAAACCTTCAATGTGTTTTCAATGTTCCAAATATAACATGAAAATCCAACGACATCGTATTTTTGATTAGCAATGTCAATGGCAATATTGAATGGATTTTCATTTATTGTGGTTTCATAAATATCAACCTTAAAACATTTTGCATATTCTTTTAAATATCTTATTGCAAGGTTTGAGTGAATGTATTTTGAATTAAGTGCTGCTAACAGTATTCTCATTTGCTTCCTCCGCATTTTTTGCCTCAATGTAGAAAATAATGCTATCGTCATTTTTGTTTAAAATTTCAAAACCTTCTCTCTGGAGCAATTCAATTATATCTCTACACTCAAGCGTAAAAAGGCTATGTCTAAATTCTTCATCAAGTGTCTTTATTCTGTTATTTTTGTTTATTATTTTTATGTTGATTCTTTCAAATGGCTTTAACCTTTTATAGTCAATATCCCAGATGACTACTTTTCCGTCTTCTTTGAGATTTCCCTTTATACTTCTTATAAGTTTTTTAGCATTTCTTTTATATTTGTTTAGCGATAAGAAAAAAATGACATAATCAAACTTGCCTAAATTGTTGTCCAATCTTTTTAGTTTGTAAAAATCTTTTTGATAATCGTTGTTAATAATCTCTGAAATAGCTGTATTTCCTTCATAGGAAATATCTAAAATATCCCCCTCAAATCTTTTGCGGCTCAAATCCAGTATAAAACATTTATCCCCCATAACCTCACCTACTATTTTTTCTTCTTTTCGACAGAAAAGCCAAACTTCCCAATATGCTCACCCGTAACGGCATATTTACCATGATTATACATCAAAAGATTTGCCTTATCCAGATGCAATTTTCCATTTTCATCCATATATTTTTCGTCCACATTAACAGCAACCACTTCAGCGATAAACATATGGTGAGTTCCCAGTTCTAATATTTGTTTAACCTTGCATTCAAGAGCTAATGGACATTCTTTAATAATGCTTGCCTCAACCTTGCTGGCCTTTTCTTTTGTAAGGTTTAGTATTTTAAACTTATCCACTTCTCTACCCGATTTAACTCCACAATAGTCTGTCGCAAATGCAATGTCTTTATTAGGTATGTTTACCACAAATTCTCCTGATTTTTTTATAAGTTCATAGCTATATCTTTCTGGCCTTACAGAAATAGAAAGCATAGGAGGCTCTGAACAAACTGTCCCTATCCATGAAATTGTAATTATATTTTCTTTATCCTCGTATTTCGAAGTAATCAAAGCTGCAGGAACTGGATATAGCATAGTTCCTGGCTTCCAAATCATTCTTGCCATTGTCACCCATCCTTTTCTAATGTTTACCTTCATTTATTTTAATAATATCATTATAATATTTCAACATAAACCCGGCTGTGCTTTTTTGAGCTTGTATCAGTATTTCAGATGTAATTTTATAATATCTGTCCTCACGGTTATTTATGTTCTTAAATTTCATATAAGTTTCGATTGCCTTGTCAGCATTAGATTGAATAAATGATTTAATGTTATCGAGATAAATTCCACCTTCTCTTGCTTTAAATATATCATGCAGCAAATAAGTCTTGATAACCCAAAGTTCATATCTTCTATGGCTGTCAAGCAGTTTTACATTAACATGCTGTGGAACAGTCATATCCTGAAGTATATGGGCTGCACAACCAAAATAAAACATAGATGCTTGGACTTTTCCTTCCCTATATAATTTTATAGATTTAGTATAGTAATATGTAATCTCTTTTAGTGCATTGCTTGCACCATAAAGTCCTCTTTCACTTTCCGGGTTATAAAAATGATTGCTGCTCTTAAAATCCTGGTCAGCCCAAACTACACCAGAATTTATATCATGCATATAGTTTTTTAAAAAATCATGTGCAGCTAATTTTCCATCTTTCCTTAAAATTTCAAGAGCCTCTTCAGTTATAAATTTATGAACTTTGCATTCTGTCTTGATTATTTTCTTTTTAATAGGGTTAACTGCTTTCAATACATTCCTCATCAAAAAACCGTAGGAATTTTCTATATGACCCATAAAATCACCCCTAAAAGCAATTATCAATTATATTATGACATAAAATAAAAAAAATATCCTCCATTTCGGAGGATATAAAGATGATTTTTTATGATAAACCTTACGTAACTGCTTTCACACTATTACTATTTTAGACTTCATTCGACATTTTGTAAAGAGGGTATTTAAAAAATTTTTCCACTATAGTATAATATATTTGCTAAAAAAAATTAACAATATTAATGGGGTTTTTTAAATCTATTATTTTCAAGGAGGTCTCATTATGGTAGACGAAAGAGTAAAGGTCCTCGCAAGAAATTTAATCAATTATTCCTGCAGAGTAAAAGAAGGCGAAAAGGTTTTAATTGAAACTATTCACCTTGAACTTCCTCTTGTTACTGAACTTGTAAAGGCTGCTTATGAAGCAGGTGCAATCCCTTTTGTTACTATTAAGAACAAGACTGTTGATAGAGCAATATTAATGGGTGCAACTGAAGAGCAGATGAAGATGATGGCTAAATATGAAGCTGCAAGAATGAGCGACATGGATGCTTACATAGGATTAAGGTCAGGAAACAATACTTCAGAATTATCAGACGTTCCATCAGAAAAGCTTGGTTTATACAACAAATACTTCTGGCATGAAGTTCACGGCAAAATAAGAGTGCCAAAGACTAAATGGGTTGTTTTAAGATACCCATCACCTTCAATGGCACAGCTTGCAAACATGAGCACTGAAGCTTTTGAAGATTTCTACTTCAATGTTTGCAACCTTGACTATTCAAAAATGTCAAGGGCAATGGACCCGCTTGTTGAGTTGATGCAAAAAACTGATAAGGTTAGAATAGTTGGTGAAGGAACAGACCTTACATTCTCAATCAAGGGAATTCCAGTTGTAAAATGCGATGGAAAGATGAATATTCCAGATGGTGAAGTTTACACTGCACCTGTTAAGGACAGCGTAAATGGCTATATCACCTACAATGCACCTTCAGAATACCAAGGATTTACTTACGAGAATATTAGACTTGAATTTAAAGATGGAAAGATAGTAAATGCAACTGCAAACAACACTGAAAGAATCAATAAAGTATTTGATACCGACGAGGGCGCAAGATACGTTGGTGAATTTGCAATTGGTGTTAACCCATACATCAATAAGCCAATGAAGGATACTCTTTTCGATGAAAAGATTGCTGGTTCAATCCACTTTACTCCAGGAAGTTCATATGACGATGCTTTCAATGGAAACAAATCAGCAATACACTGGGATTTAGTTTACATCCAAACTCCAGAATACGGCGGAGGAGAAATATACTTCGACGATGTTCTAATAAGAAAGGATGGAAGATTTGTTCTTCCTGAATTAGAAGGCTTAAACCCTGAAAATTTGAAATAATATAATTCTATAATTAAAATAAGATATAACTTTAGCCCTATGATATGATTTTTTAAAGTTTCTCCTTTTTCCGAGCACATATGCTTTGCATTTTATGCATGAGCATTAGTCACTGCGGTTGAAGGGTAGTCATTTAATAATCGTTTCATAGGGCATAATTATTTTTATTTCGAATAAACGCTTCATGAAAATTTATTAAGTTTAAAGCTTTGTTTTTTAGTATACAACTTATTTATTCATAAAAACATCATATCGTTCATATTATTCAAGTAGAGTAATCAAAAGGGCATATCATGAAGGTTTCAAATTTTTATAAAAACACCGCAATACTAGTTATTTCAAATGTTGTAACGGGAACATTAAATTTTTTGTTTTCTATAATTCTTTCAAGAAGCATAGGTCCTGAAGGAATGGGGATTTATCAGCTTGTTATGCCATTATATACTATGTTTTTATTCATAACAGGCGGTGGTATAACAGTTGCTGTCTCAAAAATAGCAGCAGAGAAAAAGGCACTTGGAAGACTAAGAGAACTATATAAAACTGTTAATATCCTATGCATATTTGAATTTATTTGGTCGCTGCTCGTTGTAACAATTTTGCTCTTCATTTCAAAATTTATTTCAAATAATATAATAAAGGATGCAAGAACCTACTATAGCATATTAGCTTTTTTGCCGGCATTAATAATCGTTTCTATTTCTTCTGTTGTAAAGGGAACTTATTATGGCATCCAAAGGGTTATTGAGCCCGCAATAATCGATGTATTTGAAAAAATTGTTAGAATAGCTGTTATGTTTCCTCTATTAAACCTGGTTAAAAATATAAGCCTGGAACTTTCGTGTGCATCTGCAGTCCTTGCACTAAGCTGCGGTGAAGCATCAAGTTTAGTCTTGTTTTATATATTCTATTCTATATATAAAAGAAAGCATAGGACATTTGAAAAAACCGATAATTCGCTTCAGTTGTTGTTTAATACGCTTAAAATTTCTACCCCACTTGCCTTTAATGGAATATTTTCTACAATTTTCAGCATGATTATTGCAATAATTATCCCATTAAGGCTTCAGGTCGCAGGATTTACTCATCAACAATCGCTTTCAATGTTTGGAAAAGTTACTGGCATGGCTTTAAATATAATTTTCTACCCTGCAATTATATTAAATTCGCTTAGCGTAATATTGATTCCTTCTATTTCAGAAGCACTTGTTCAAAAGGATTACAGGACAGTAAACAGAAGAATTTACAAGGCATTAGATGTATCAGCACTTGTATCATTAGCTTCAATGATTATTTTAATAAATTTTCCTGAAAAGATTGCGCTTACATTTTACAAAGATGCCTCAATTGCTCCAATGCTTAAATTTTTAGCATTTGGTATGCCCCTTGTATATATCGAAATAATAAGCTTTTCAATCTTAAACGCTCTTGGGAAGCAAAAGGAAATAATGATTAATTCGCTTATAATATCCTTATCGGATTTAACAATACTTTATATTTTACTTGCCATTCCAAATATAAATATTTACGGATATGCAATTAACTTTATAATTTCAGCCATTTTGGGGATTGTTTTAAGTTGGATTATTGTTTTATCAAACTATGAATTTAAATTTAATATGCTATCATTTATTTTTTCACATTCCATAGCCTTTTTTATAACATTATTGTTAACAAAATTTATATATATAAAATTATCTAATATATACTTGTTAATCATTTCAGTCTACATTACGTATATTATTCTTAAAGAATAAGGCAGTTTCAAAGTATATCTTGAAACTGCTCTCTTTCTAGATATATGTATACTTATTTTTAAAAGTCTTTAGATTATATGACAGGCTACATAATGGCCCTTCTTTATTTCAATAAATTTAGGATTTTCTTCAATGCAAATTGGAATTGCAAAACTACATCTATTGCAGAATACGCATCCCTTTGGAGTATTTATAGGCGAAGGAACATCCCCTTGCAAAATAATTCTATCCTTTTTTATTTTGGGGTTTGGTATTGGAACAGCTGATAGCAATGCTTTTGTATATGGGTGCAATGGCTCTTCAAATATATCCTCACTATGTCCCATTTCAACAAGCTTTCCAAGATACATTACTCCTATTCTATCTGAAATATGCCTTACTACGCTTAAATCATGTGAAATAAACATATATGTCAAATTTAATTTTTCCTTTAATTCCTCAAACAAATTTATTATCTGGGCTTGAATTGATACATCAAGAGCAGATACCGCCTCATCTGCAACAATGAATTTAGGATTTGAGGCCAGTGCCCTTGCAATGCAAATTCTTTGTCTTTGTCCTCCACTAAACTCATGGGGATATCTTCTTATATGGTATGGACTTAGCCCTACAAGTTGCAAAAGCTCCTTAATTCTATCAAGCCTCTCTCCTCTGCTCATTTTTTCATGAATCAGGAGTGGTTCTCCTATAATATCGCCAACTGTTTGCCTTGGATTTAAAGAAGAATATGGGTCCTGGAAAATGAGCTGCATATTGCGTCTCATTAATCTTAATTCTTCTTCGTTTAAATTAGATATATTTGCCCCATCAAAATATATTTCTCCTTCAGTTGGTTCGATAAGTCTTAATATTGTCCTTCCAGTTGTTGATTTGCCGCATCCCGATTCTCCAACTATCCCCAGAACTTCCCCTTGATTGATAAAAAAATCAACACCATCAACAGCCTTAAGGTAATTAACCGTTCTATTAAAAAATCCGCCTTTAATTGGAAAATATTTTTTAAGACCTTTAACTTCAATAAGCCTACTCATTTTTTTCACCATCCTCATAGATAAAGCATCTTACAGCTCTATCTTCCGAAAAACGTTTAATATTAGGTTCATTTTTATAACAAATTTCCTTTGCATATTTGCACCTTGGGGAAAATCTACAACCCTTTGGCATATTTAAAGGATTTGGAACAACTCCTGGGATAGACTCAAGCTTCCCCTTCTTCCCTTCTACTGAAGGAATTGAATTTAAAAGTCCTTTTGTATACGGATGAAGTGGATTTTCAAATATGTCGTGAACAGTCCCTTCTTCAACTATTTTACCTGCATACATTACAACAATTCTATCGCATGTTTCTGCAACAACCCCTAAATTATGAGTAATGAGCATTACTGCTGCATTGAATTCCTTCTTCAACTCATTCATGAGTTCAAGAATCTGTGCTTGAACTGTAACATCAAGTGCAGTTGTAGGTTCATCTGCTATTAAAAGTTTAGGGTTGCAGGCAAGTGCCATTGCTATCATTACTCTCTGTCTCATTCCTCCGCTTAATGTATGCGGATATTCATTGACTACCTTCTCAGGAGATGGAATATTAACCTTTCTTAGAAGTTCTATCGACTTTTCCCACGCGGTATGTTTATCCATTTTCTGATGAAGCATAAGAACTTCACTAATTTGATATCCTATCTTGAAAACAGGATTTAAAGATGTCATAGGCTCCTGAAAAATCATGCTTATTTTGTTTCCTCTTAATTTTCTCATATCCTTAATTGGAAGTTCCAGTAAATTAGTTCCCTCAAAAATAATTTCACTTTCTTCGAGTATTTTTGCCTGCACAGGTGGGACGAGTCTTAATATCGAAAGTGAAGTAACGCTTTTTCCGCAACCTGACTCTCCAACGAGTCCCAGAGTCTCGCCATGTTTTATATAAAAATCAACTCCGTCAACAGCTGGAACAACCCCATCCTCTGTATAAAAATACGTTTTTAAATTTCTTACTTCAAGCATCTTTCCCACATTTAACACCCCCTACTGTTTTAGTCTTGGGTCGAGGGCATCTCTAAGACCATCGCCAAAGAAATTAAATGAAAGAACTGTTATAAAAATAAACATTCCAGGATAAAACGCCTTCCATGGGGCGTTAAGCATTGTATCCAACTCCTGAGCATTAGTAAGCATATTCCCCCATGTAGGAGTGGGAGGCTGAACTCCAAGTCCAAAAAAGCTAAGAGCTGATTCTGTCAGTATTGCCCCGGCAATCCCCATAGTTGCAGCAACGATTATGGGAGCCATAGCGTTTGGTAATATATGAACAAATATTATTCTCAATTTTTTAGCACCAATTCCTCTTGCTGCCTCAACGAAGTCCCTCTTTTTAAGTGTCAAAAATTCTGCTCTTACATATCTTGCGATGCCAGTCCATCCCGTAAGTCCTATAACTATCATAACGTTATATATATTAGGCTTAAACACCGCCATGACGGTTATTAAAAGCAACATAGTTGGTATCGACATCAGGGCATCAACTATTCTCATCATGATGTTATCTACCCATCCGCCAAAGTATCCTGCAATAGCTCCCCATATCGTCCCTATTAAAACATATATCCCAACCGAAACAAATCCAACAGTCAATGAAATTCTTCCTGCATAAAGGCATCTTGAAAAGACATCTCGTCCAAGCTCATCTCTCCCAAAATAGTTAGGTTTAAATAAAACTTCTTCACCATTCATATTTATATCCTTATATGGTTTGTAGGTCGGAGCCTTATCTACAAATAGAATATCATCTGGAGTGCCAGCAGGGTCATAAGGTGCTATAAGTGGTGCAAATATTGCTGACAGATAAAGAACAATTAAAACTATTAATCCCAAGACAGCTAATTTATTCTTTCTAAATCTTCTCCAAAATATTTTAATTTTTTTAGAAAATGTATCGCTAAACTCATAACTTTCCGCTTGATTGATATCCGTTTTATAATTTAACTCAGCCATATTATCACCCCTAATACTTGATTCTTGGGTCAACTATTGCATATAGTATGTCTGCAATTAAGCTTCCTATAACAACTAAAGCAGATGAAAACATAGTAACTCCCATAATAACTGGATAGTCCCTCATGAATGTTGCTTCAACCGCTAATCTTCCAAGCCCTGGCCATGAAAATATTGTTTCAGTTATAACTGCACCGCTGAAAAGACCTGGAATAATCAATCCCAGCATAGTAATAATTGGCAAAAGAGCATTCCTGAGTGCATGTTTATAAATAACTATTCTTTCAGAGAGGCCTTTGCTCCTTGCCGTTCTAATATAATCCTGATTTATAACTTCAAGCATTGAGCTTCTCATATATCTCATTTTAGATGCCATACTACCCATAGCAAGAACAGCAGAAGGCAAAATCAAATGCACTAATCTATCGGACAATACAAACTCATCAAAATTGCTTCTCATCCCGCCCGAAGGCAAAAGCCTTAATTTCAAGCTAAATAGCAATATAAGCATAAGTCCAAACCAGAAACTTGGTAGTGAAACTCCTATAAATGATAATGTGGAAAAGGCATAATCATAGGCACTATTTCTTTTTATCGCAGAAATAATTCCAGATGGGATTGCTATTAAAAATGAAATGATTGTTGCCACAAGTGCCAATATAAGAGTATTCGGCAATCTTTCCATTATCAGCTCCATAACTGGCCTGCTATGTAAAAAAGACGTTCCAAAATCCCCTTTCAAAACATTTTTCAGCCAAATCAAATATTGAACATAGATTGGCTTGTCCAATCCAAGATTTTTCTTTACCATTTCAACATCAATAGGACTTGCAACTTCTGGATTAATGAACATATTAACGGGGCTTCCTGGAGCTAATTGAATTATAAAAAAGCTTATAACCGAAATGATTAATAGCAGTGGAATAGCATGTAATATTCTTTTTATAATAAATTTAAACATCGTTTCACCCCCAACTTGATTATAATTAGGCTGTCTAAATTTATTTCATCTTAGCAAAGTTTTTACTAAACCCCATGAATGATTTCTTAAGGCTTACTCGTCATACATATGCTTTCGCTTTTCAAAGTTACAAATAGTTTCGCCTTAAAAAAATCATTTCATGGGGCATCTTAATGCTTACAAATTTTAATTGCCTTCTTACATTTAATTAGCAGCCTGCTTATTTGTCAATTGTCCACTGCATGTATCCTTCGTTAATTCCAAGCAAATCTACAACCTTAACATTTTTAACTCTCTTATTAAAGCCTTGAGCTCCTCTTCTATATACAATAAATGTCATAGGTTGTTCTTCTGCGACTATCTTTTGAACTTCGGCATAATATTTCTTTTGAAGATTTACATCAAATGTCTTTCTTGCCTCATCTAACAGATAGTCAACCCTTGCATTCTTGTATCCACCTCTGTTGAAATATCCTTTATCTGGGTCGCTATGATAGAATACTGTCTGGTCTCCGTCAAGTGCAGTTGTAAAGCCTCCAACATATGCATCAAAATTTCTTGGATTTACATATTTATTTAGGAATGTATTCCACTCAAGTATTCTCGGTTCTACTTGAATTCCTAATAGTTTTAACTGACTTTGAATATATACAACGAGTTTTTCTCTCATTATATTTCCCTTATTAGTCAATAACACAAATTTAAACTTTACCCCATTCTTTTCTCTTATACCATCTTTACCAACCTTCCAGCCTGCCTGGTCGAGAAGTTGCTTTGCCTTAGCAAGGTTATAATTATACTTAGGAACATTTGCTGAATATGCCCAAATCTTTGGATGATATGAGCCATCTGCAACCTTTCCTATACCTTTGTATATTCCGTTTACAATAGCCTGTTTATTTGTTGCATAACTAATAGCCTGCCTTACCCTTTTATCTGAGAAGTATGGGCTCTTTATATTGTAAAGTATGCAATCAAAAGCTAATCTATCGTAAACAAATACATTAAGATTTTGTTTTGTTTTCATTCTTGCTATGTCTGATTCAGGAATATATACCCAATCTGCTTCTCCTGTTTCAGCCTTTACCATAGCGACTGCCTGTGAAGGAGTGATTGTAAATATTATTTTATCAACCTTTGGTCTTCCACCATAGAAATTAGGATTAGCCTCAAGAACAACTCTTTCTGCAGGTTTCCATTCTACGAACTTAAAAGGTCCATTACCTATAGGCTTTTTGTTGTATTCGCTTTGTTTAACTTTTGTTCTATCAACATTTTCCCATAGGTGTTTTGGAATAATATACCCAAAAGTAAAGTTTGGAATCAAAGCTGAATCAGGTTCCTTTAATTTAAATACAACTGTATACTTGTCTGGAGTTTCAATTTTATCTATTTTTTCAAAGTCTGTATATCTTGGTGAATTGACTCTTTTATCCAGTATAAATTCATATGAGAATTTAACATCTGCAGATGTTAATTCAACTCCATCATGCCACTTGATTCCCTTTTTAAGTTTAAATGTTATTGTCTTTTGGTCCTTTGAAATTGTTGGCATAGCTTCAGCCATATCTGGTATTATCTTTGTATCCCAGTCTCTTGTTAAGAGACCTCTAAACAAAAATCCAGTCACTTCAGATGAAGCTGAATCTGATGATATTGCAGGGTTTAAGTCAATCGGATCAGAAAAAGTTGCATAGTAAACTTCGTTGCCCTTAGCTGGCGCTTTTGCAATTGCATTTGGAGCAACAAGGGTTAAAACCAATAGAAAACTTAAAATTAGGGATACTAATTTTTTCATACCTCACTCCCCCTTACCAGTCTGTTCTTTCAATTGAAATTACTTTATATCCTTCTAATGGATCAACAGTAAATATTATTTTATCTGACGGAACTAAATCAATAAGTCTTATAAACTCTCCATTCTTATTCTTAATCGCTGCAGCATCTGAAACTACCAATGTATCCTCAAATGCAATTTTTCCATATTTATATATTGCAACTTTAATAGTCTTCTTAGCATTATTTACCTCAACTATTCTTGCAGGAACATCGTTATAGAAAGCATCAATATAGATTATTTCGCCATCAAGATTAGTTCTAACATATGCATATGTTCCTCTATATATTGCCTTTTGTAGGGTTGTTTCCTTGCCATTAAGTTCTACATAACAATCCTCTGAGATTGGGAATGCATTAAATTCAACAGCGTCGATTTGATACATCTTCTTTTGGTATGAAATTTTAATTAGATTATTAACTTCTTCATCTGTTAAATCCTTATCAGTAAAGTCCTTCTCAAAATCGATGTAATAATTATTCTTTTCCTTAACTAATTTTGCTTCATCATCTGGAGCAGTTTTATCAAATTCCTTATCAGAGGCTATAACCTTTATATCCTTGCCATTAACAGTTAATTTAATTGTGTCTTGTAGCACTTCTATTTGCCCAAGTCCCAACCTTTTGTTGTTCACATAAATAAAGCTTGTTTCATCAACTGCCTGCAATTCTTTTACGTTAGCTAAAGCACCACTTACAAGATTTGTCCTTGAATCAAGCTTAGGTGCTGCAACAGTTGGAGCTACTGGGTCGTCAGTTTCGTTTTGCCTAATATCATTAACTTCTAATCCTAATGTTCCTCTTCCTTCTATGCCAGGTGTAGGGATATCTAAATAGCTGATATATTGTGGAACATTTCCCTTTAGTGCTAACTTAAACTTAACCTTTAGTCCTTTTTTAATTGTTTCAGAAAAATCTACTGTATTTCCTAAACTGTAAACCTTAGTTTGACTTGTTACCTTATAGCTAACTGCTTTTCCATTTTCCAAAACAGTTAGGGTTGACGAAGAATAGTTTTTAACTATGCCTACCTTTAGTGCACTTTCGGTTATTTTTGTTGTGCTTTTAGCAAAGGCATTTGTTGAAAGGCTTAAAGTGAATACAAATACCGTCAAAACAAAGTAAGCAATTTTCTTTAACATAAACTCCCCTCCTTTAATTGTTAAAATTTAACATTATTATAATATAATTCTATTATTAATCAAAAATTCCTTCTTTTTGATTGTTAATTTTTGATAATTTGTTTTTTATGTTTTATTTATATGTTTATTGAGGCTGACAAAAAAATATTCCAAACAAAAAACTGCTAATTAGTTTAGCAGCTTTTTGTTTGGAATCAATATATCATCCTGTTTATCCCATGTTCAATTATAGTATCCATCGCCATATCAAAATTAAATTCATCATCTTTAACTTTGCAGTTTAGCTTAATTAAAGCTTCCTTCCCTTTAGAAAAATTTTTTATCTCTAATTCAAATCCATTGACATTTTCTTTTATATGTAAGTCATCTTTAATTCCTGTTAATATAGGACATTCTATTAATATTCCTACCTCACCCTTTTCATTTTCATATCCAACCACGTTATACCTTACGCTCTTTTCTTTGTCAGAAAAGACTATGTTAAAGCTCATCAAATCCCTCTTTATGGGATGTTCTATTGATTTAATGCTTTCGATTTCGTATCGTTCAAGTCCGTCTACTTTTCTTTGAATATCTTCTTTAATGCTTTGAAGTTTATTCATCCCTTACCTCCTCGTATTTTATGTTTTTTTGTTCCAATATTCTTTTAAAATCATCAGGCATTTTTGCTATTATTTCTATTTCCTCATCATTCCTTATTTTTGTAAGCTTAAGCCTGAATGCATGAAGCGCCTGCCTGTTTATTAAATTGCTTTCCCTGCCATAAAGTGTATCACCTAAAATAGGGTGTCCTATATGACTTAAATGCACCCTTATCTGGTGGGTTCTTCCGGTTTCTAATGTCAATTTAACAAGTGAAATTTCATCGCTGCTGCTCAAAACTTCATAGTGAGTTACTGCCCTTTGACCATTTTCCATGACGCATCTTTTAACAGAATCAGGGTATGGCCTATCTATAGGAAGGTCTATGGTTCCAAAACCTTCCATTTTGCCTTCAACAATAGCAATATATTGCTTCTCCACCTCATTGTTGTCGAACTTTTTAGCCATAGCCTGATGTGCAAACTGACTTTTGGCTATTATTACAAGTCCTGAAGTATCCCTATCCAGCCTGTTTACAAGCCTTACAATTGACCTTTGCCCCGTCTTTTCAAAATAATACATAACTGCATTAGCAAGAGTTCCGTATGGATGACCCTTAGTTGGATGAACTACCATAAATGGCGGCTTATTAACAACCAATATATCCTCATCCTCATAAACAACATTTAAAGGGATATCTTCTGGAATTATATCCTGCTCCTTGTTTTCTTTAATTAATATTTCCACCCTGTCGCCTTCCCTTAAAACATCATTAGCCCATGCAGGTTTGCCGTTTATTAATACTCCATCATTTTTAGTCAATTTTTTGATTAACCTTGTTGAAAATTCCTTTTCGAATTTAAGAAAATTATCAAGCCTTTTCCCAGCATCCTTTTTTTCAATATTAAATTCCATCTTACTCATCATAATACTCCCCATCGATTGCCTCAAAATTTATCTTTTGCGTAATGCTCGAGCAAAATTGCATTATATCAACATAATCCTCGGCTTTACCGCTTATCTCAATTTCAACCCCATCTTCTATAAAATTTATTATTATATTTTCACCCTCTGATTTTACAGTGTAGCCCTTAAAATTCTTGTTTGCCTTTTTTTCATTTAGAATAATATTCACATCATCCTTATTATAATTAAGCCTAAGAACATTTTCTTCCTGAATCCTAATTATTTCTATTTTGATTAAACTATAATCGCCGCTTATGCTAATCTTAGGTATAAAACTGATATATTTTAAAGCGTCTTCTATGTTTAAAAAATATGCAGACTCACAGCCGTCGTAGGCGAAGTTTTTCTGAGGCAATGAATCTACTCTAAACAAATTGTCATCGATTGGCTTATTAATCGATACATACTCAAATGTGCTCAAAGACACAATCGAATTATTTATAAAATACTCAATCTTATAAGGCAGACTGATTCCTTCATGTTCGAACGTCCAAATTTTTTTGACATATTTCGTATCATCGATATTACAAATAAACGAAAAAATATTGTAAGTAATATTTCCCTTTGTTTCATATCCTTGAAACTCAGTCTTCGAATCATAGGGCATACTGAAAGCGTCGAATATATCCAGCTCTATTTTAGGAATGGTCTGCCTAACAATTATTTTATCTAATCTATCGTTATAATAAACATAATTATACCTGTTAATTATTTCAACCTCGTGTAAATCATCTAATTTTTCTATCCTAACCTTATCTGGATGCGAATAATATATTTTTTTCTGCAACTCAAATTTTCCGTCCCATTCGCTAAAGCTCACCCTTTTTTCAATGTAAACAATGCTTTTTATCTGATTTGAATTTATTTTTTCTAAAACTTCAACATCTAAATCGCTTTCAAAAGCTATAACCAATATCAATATAAAGCTCAGCAATAAAATAATTTTTTTCATAACATCTTCATTAAGATTGCTTTATTAAAATATATTATTCGCATAGTTTAATTAAAACTTAAATATCTCATTTTTAATCTTTTTATAAGCCGGAGGTAAATTCATTGCAACAACGTGATTGTTAAGGTATTCAAGTTTACCCTTCATATTAGTAAATACAATTTTATTTGCAATCAACAATTGATTTGATAGACCGTATTTGTTATATAAGATGCTGTTTAACTTTTTAACTCCATACTTAGGGTCTCCTAAAATTGGGCAACCTAAACTTGCAAGGTGCGCTCTTATCTGATGGCTTCTTCCGGTGATTAAATCTATTTCAACCTCTGAATAAGTCCCTACAGTATCTATTGTTCTTATCTTTGTTATTATTTCCTTTGAATCCCTCGTTTTCTCCTTTGAAACCATAACTTTGTTATTCAGCCTATCCTTTGAAAGGTATGCAATATAAGTTCCATCTTCAACCTTTCCCTTTATAAGAGCTGAATAATATTTTTTAATGTTTCCATCCCTTACGGCCTCGTTTAGCTCTTTAAGCGATTCATAATTTTTAGCATAAATTACAAGCCCTTCGGTGTTTCTATCCAGCCTGTTGCAAGGCGATGGAGAAAATGTCTTCTCTTCTTCTGGTTTATATTCTCCCTTATCATAAAGATAGGCAAGCACCATGTCCGTTAGAGTAAACTCATCCCCTTCATCAGGGTGAACAAGCAAATCTACTCCCTTCTCAGCTACAAGAACATTTTCATCCTCATAGGCAACCTTTAAATCAAGATTTTGTATCTTAAGGAATTTATGTTTCTTCTCCTTTTTATGCTCTTCCGGTTCAAATTTAAATAAAACCACATCACCCTCATTTAATATGTATTTTTCACTGCTCTTTTTGCCGTTTACAACAATCCCTTTTGTTCTTATATGTTTATAAATCATGCTAAGAGGCATATTTTTAAGATATTTTCTTAAAAACTTATCAAGTCTTTGCCCTGCTTCATTTTGTGTTATAACTATTTCCTTCATAATTTCGACCTCCTTTTGGTGCCAGGCACTTAAGATTAAGTTTCTTAATTTATTATTGTCATTATATAACAAAAAAACACTTAGTGCCAGCCTATTAACAAAAGACATCCCTATGTAAAATACATAGAGATGTCTTTTGTTGTTCGTATTAAATTAGCTGCATCCACCGCCGCCGTAAAGTGAGTCTACTGAAAATCTCTTTCCAAAGTAAGTGTTTCTATAATCAATGATAAACCCTGGAGTATATTCAACCATTTCGTCATCAAGAATTATATTAACACCTTCAACTTCAAAAACCTTGTCGCCTTCCTTTGGCACATCCAGTGCCATTCCGTAGCTTGGACCACCTCATCCAAAACCTGCGATATAAACTCTAATCCCGTGGTTTTCGCCTTTTTCTTGTATTTTTTTCTTAAGCTCCATAGCAGCATCTGCTGATATTTTAATTTGCATATTATCCCTCCATTTTTATACCCTTTACAGGTATATTATATTACATATTATGAATTATTTCAACAAAATGTTAAAAAAACACCCGGATTACCGGGTTATTTTAATTCATTCTTATTCTTTAATTTATTCAACATAGCGTCTTTATTCTTATATCCAACTATGTTATCAGAAAACGAAACTAATCTAACATCAGTAAGACCTATTCTATCATCATTAAGGTCAATTCTTTCTTTATCATCCCTTGTTTCCATAATATCACTCCTTTCAACATTAATTTATAAATTGTGTCAAAATTTGTTTTTTTGACTATTATATATTAAGAAAATATCCTGCATGAACAACTAACCCAAGCGAATTTTAAGGGGGTGAAACTATGTTTAATAATTCAGCTTCATTACTTGCATTGCTATTCTTATTCTGTTGTGATGGTGGTGGCTGTAGAAGAAAATGCAAAAGGAGATGCAGATGCTGTTAAATTTTAATAGTAAATTGAGCCTATATCACATAGGCTCAATTTCTTTTTCATCTGTTCTTTGCTTTCTAGCTTTCTTTTCTCTGTCTTCATTTTTCTTAGCTTTTTTGTTTTCCTTGTCCTTTGCCATATTCAACTCTCCTTTCGCTATCTGAATTTATTTTAGCCACATATTTTAGTTTTATACATTTTCAATTTATTTTTATTGTTTTTGCAATATCATTGTAATAAAATATCCTTAAGCGTTTATTTAGGGGGTAATGTTATGCTCGGAACTATTGTCAATTTCTTTTCAATTATCGTGGGCAGTTTATTGGGTTTGGTATTCAAAAAAGGAATGCCTGAGAGAATTAATGAAACCATCATGAGCGGCCTTGCACTTTGTGTTTTATTAATTGGAGTATCTGGAACTTTAAAATCCCAAAATATATTATTGATTATCTTTTCTATTGTTATAGGTGGAATCGCAGGTGAATTAGTAAATATAGACAAACTTTTAAATAATCTTGGCGATTTTATCGAGGGTAAATTAAAGGGTAAAGGCAATGTTTCAGAGGGGTTTGTAACTGCAAGCCTTCTGTATTGCGTTGGAGCAATGGCAATTGTCGGCTCACTCCAGAGCGGTCTTGAGGGGAATCACAAAATACTATTTGCAAAATCCATATTAGACGGGGTATCTGCAATCATATTCTCTTCCACCCTTGGTATTGGGGTAGTATTTTCAGCTTTTTCGGTATTGATTTATCAAGGCTTAATCACATTGATGGCATCATTTTTAAAGCCCTTGTTAGTAACAGCAACGATTAATGAAATGACTGCAGTAGGAAGCCTTTTAATTATCGGCCTTTCATTTAACATGCTTAAAATATCTAAGATTAAGGTAGCAAATCTTCTTCCTGCGGTAATAATTCCTATTTTATATCAAGTTGTCCTAAATTTTATAAAATAATCACCCAATCAATTTAGCACTTTCATTCTCGAGCATTTTAATCTCATTCTTTATAGAGTCAGGCAAGAGCCTGCTCTTTCTCTCTCTTTCCTGAAGAGAGTTGTATATCTTAATAAACTGCCCTCTTAATACGCCTATGTTTTGTTCTTCACAAAGGCAAATCTCTCTCCATGACAACCTTTCAGCAACCTGACGTGTTAATGGACTTAGGCTGTTAAGTGCTTCTTCCGGCCTGCAATAGCCATATAATCTTATAGCTTTAGTTATTTCTCCCCATGCCTGTCCCGCATCTATTTGTTCACATTTCTTCTGGGTAACATCTGCACATTGTCTTCTGATATCTGAAATCGTGGGCGGAAATGGACTTTCTAGAATAATCTTTTTTATTGCAATCTGAACAATTTGATAAGGAATATCCTGAAGCATCTCAAACCACAGCTGCTGTTTAAATTCATTCACCTCAAATTTATCATATGCTGCAGATAAAACAGCAAAAATTTTACCAACTTCAAGTTTAGTCAAATACGCTCCCTCCCCTTTCTATATTTTCTTCGTTTGATTTTTTTATAAGTTCAATAGCCTTTGCTATGTTTTTTGGAATATCACCATTTTTAGTATCTGGAACCCAATCTATATATTCCTCAAATGGTTTATCTGGTCCTAAAAAGGTAGCAGCAAGCTTTATATATTTCTCCTCAGTGCCATTAATCCTGCAGTGTTCTGCATAATTAGTTGCCGCCTTAATCATTAAATCGGGAATTTGATTTTCTTTAACTCTTGCTTTCCACGAACGAAATGCCCTTTTCTTCTCCCTTTTTCTCGGGTAAATGCTCCAAAAAAGCTCAAACTCATCAGAATAATCTTCTCCTTTGCCAGAACTTTTTTCATTCTGCGCTCCATCGCTATTTTGCGACTTCTCAGCCGGGGATAAAGATATATTCTTGTCGTTTGTTATCTTGTTAATTGTTTTTTTGTTTTTTGTTATATTGTGTTCTTCCGATGTTTCTTGACTGTTCACTTGCTGCTCAAAATAAAATTGATTTTGATACGCTTCGTAGTTTTTAATGCCTATTATAGTTCCAGTTCTAACCTTTTCCAAATCAATCATTTCATCGCTCTCTAAAAGCTTTAAAAATTCGTCCACTTGCTTTCGGGACCATCCCCACTTTTCCGAAAGTCTAAGTTCAGATGTATAAAGTGACCCCCTTGGCATAACTACAAATTGCCCTGAAATCAAAGCCTTTTTATCATCAAAGTTTGCATTCATCAGCAAATCAACCCACGCTTGTCCTTTACTGAAAGGCTTTATTTCCCACAGCCATGAATCTTGTATTTTTCTATGCAGGCAAATCCAACCTCCAAAGTTCATTTGCTCACCTCCTGTAAAAATATTTCAATACATAACTACAGGATTGTCCTAAGTATTTACACAAACAAATTAATTCTATTTGATTATTTGAAATATTTATTTGAAACTATGCCAAACGTTGCAAGCTGAAGTAAAAGGTCGCATTAAAATTCGGATTTTTTTGTAAAGGTGGTCCTATTTTGACACTTACATATAAAACACATCAACTAAACATAGTAGCAAAATT